>JBELFC010000117.1:0-10263 GCA_042093175.1 Tenacibaculum sp.
TATGTGGGAATTGTATGCCTTTTGGGCATTTGTTCCTGTCATTCTAAATACTTACAGTAATAAGCATGAAAATATAACATTAAACATATCACTATTATCATTCTTAATTATTGGAGTTGGAGGAGTATCTTGTGTTTTAGGTGGATATTTCGCCCAAGCGTTTGGTACAAAACGAATAGCATTTATAACACTTTTGCTATCTTGTTTTTGTTGTCTTCTTTCTCCTATAATATTCATTTTTGGATCAGAAAATGTTTTTATTTGCTTTCTTTTTTTATGGGGAATGGTTGTTATTGCCGATTCACCGCTTTTCTCAACGTTAATTGCTAAAAATGCACCACCAGAGATAAAAGGAACAGCACTTACTATTGTTAACTGTATTGGGTTTTCAATTACAATTATTAGTATACAGGTTCTGAATATTTTACAAACAACAATAAACCCGTCATATGTTTATATATGTTTAGCTATTGGCCCAATAGTCGGATTGATATTTTTAGTTATAAAAAATAATAGTTATAAAAAACATAATAAACCTTGTTGACATCCCTACTACTTCTGTTTTAATTTCTGTGATATCGTTCCATTAAAAAAACTGAATTAATTATTAATAAAATTAATTCAGTTCCTTACGTTATAATTTTAAAATCAATATAAATTTAGATAGATATTTAATGTTCCTTTTTATAGTTTTATAATGTTATCTATTAAATTTTCATCATTTCTTGTACCAAATGGATCAATACTGATATATTTAGGTTCTTCATTAACTATTATTGTAACCTCTGAAGTTTCTTTATTAACAATGAATGATTGATAATATAATATTTGATCATTACTTTTTATTTTAGATGGGTGTGAATTAAATACTCCAATTTTTATTGGTTCATTAATAGATGTTTCTTCAATTTCTCCTGAATTTAAAGTATTAAATCGTTTTGCTTTTAATTTAATCTTAACTTCAAACTTCCCATTTTTTAATTGTTTAAACTCTCCTCTATCTATTGCTAAATCATACGTAATTACTCTTTTAAACCAATCATCAATTAATACATGATATTTTAAAGGAGTTACATCATACAAAGCCTCTAAAAACTCAATGGAATTTACTTCTAAAGTTTTACTATTTCTATATTTCTTTGTTAAACTTTTTAACACTGTATTTAATTCTTTCTCACCTATTAAATCTCTTACAGCTAATAAAACGGTTAATGCTTTTCCATAAGAAATATATCCTTGTCCTAATACTTTATAAAGTGGAGGCTCTTGTTCACCAGCAAAAGCTCTACCATAAAAATATCTTCTTCTAGTGTTATCACTTAATTCGTATAAAGCTCTTTTTCCATACATTTTTTCCATAACTACTGCTTCGGTATACTTTGCAAAGCCTTCAACAAAAATAGATCCTCCTGCTACTGGTTTTGCTGATAATGTATGTCCCCACCATTGATGTCCTACTTCATGAATTGTTCTTTTTGCTACTAAATTGAATATTGAGGAATCACTTACATTTGATAAATACAATCGGTCTTCTACCATACTAATAACTCCTGGGTGTGCAAAACCTCCAAATGACCAATGTGAAGGTATTTCGGCTATTCTTAGGTGATTGAAATTATATTTACCAAAATTAGCTTGACAATAATCTAAAGTTTGTTTTGCGCTTTCTTCTATTTCTTCTATATTGAAAGAGTGATTTTCATCATAATATTGTTCAATTAAAACCCCATTATGATTAACTTTTTTAGTTTTATATACCCCTGAAAAATAAGCAATCATTGGTATAATCTTATTTTTAGACTTGTAATGATAATAATTCCTATCATTTTCAACCCATTCATTTATTAAACTACCCGAACTTAAAGCTTTTTGATTTTTATTTGTTGATACAATGGTTTCAAAATGTATTTTTTCATTATTAAAATCATCTAATTCAATATGAGAATCTGATATTTCTACTTCTTTTCTTTTTGGTAAATCTCTTTTTTCTCGTTCTACTCTGTTAGTGATTTCTAAACTATTACTATACCCAAGCATAGGTTCAAATGTTCTGTGTGTTATATATGTTCCGTTTTTAACAACCGTTTTATTGTTTTCGTATTTTTTAACTTTATAATTCAACTCATAGTTAAATGATAAAGAATCATTTGGTTGAATAGCCTTTTTTAATTTGAATAGATATATACCAAATTCATTATTTTTTTTAATAAGCGTTCCTTTTTCTAAAGAAATAGACTTTAACGGAACTCTTTCTGTTATAAAAACTTCTGATATTGGTTTTGAACTACCATTTTTCAAAATATAATTTGCTTTTACAGTATAGCGTCTATCTGAAGGAAAAATAGCTACTTCTGTTTTTCTAGATATTGGAAAAAGTCTTTCTAAATTTTCATACTTTTTAAACTTTTTCTCATATTGTTCTCTAAAATCTAATTGATTATTGAAAGTTTCATAGGTATCAATTACATTCATATTATAAAATATTATTGCTCCAAAACTAATAAATAATACTGCTAAAAATGAGATGGATGCTTTCTGAATTTTAGTCAACTCATAGCGTAGTTTTTTTAGTTTAAATAAAAGACCTGATACTACTCCTCTATTCCACATTTTAAATGATAAAGTCATTAAAAAAAGACCAAAAACTAACCAATACAATGCTAAATGGTTAAATAAACTTGAGCCTCCATAAAAACCATTCATATTTGAATATGCAACTCGTGGCATAAAGCCAATACTTGTTAAAGGGTGCTCTAATCCTATTAAACTAGATTTTAAACTTAATATTACAATTAAACTAAAAATTCCCATTCCAACATATTTACTTTTAGCAATACTATTCACAAATATTGCTATCATTGAGAAAATCATTAATTGTAAACCATAATTGTAATATAATGAAGCATACAAACTAAACTCAAAGTTTGTATAACTTAAACTTACTTGAAAAATAATACACATTAAAATTCCTGTAGTTATTAAAATAATTGGTAATAATACTACTACAAAAAATTTGGATAAAAAGAATGTGCTATTTTTTGTTGGTACCGCATCTATAATTAAATTAAAATTTAAGCTACGCTCTCTCCATACAATTTCTGCACTATAGAATATAATTAATAGTAAACTAAAAATAGTTAGAGGGTCAACTATTAAACCTATTAGTTGATTCGTAAAAGGATACGAACTAACCCCATATTCACCTCCTTCTATTACTGTTGCATATAATTCTGAAAACACAATAAACAACCACATTATAAGAACTGCAATAAAAGGTAAACTCTTAAAAACACTTACTAATTCTAATTTTATTAAAGATATAAATGTTTTTATTTTTGTTTTAAAATTATGGATTTGCTCTAATGGTTTGTAGTCTATTAAAGTTACATTTTCGGTATTAACTCTCCTTTTTTTCTTTATTTTTTTTGTTATCTTTCTAAAAGAAAATAATTTATAAGTACTTAATAAAATTCCAAAGGAAACAAGAATCCAAGTTAGCCTATTCATAAAAAAGTAACCTGAAAATGATAATAATTGCGTGTTTTTTTGAAATGGAGTCCAATATTGTGTTTGTTCAAAAAATGCTGCAATCCCAAACAAATCTGCTACAGCAGCTATGGCCATACTTTCTGGTGATGCAGGAACAGATTGTGCAAGAAGTGGAGAATTTAAAAAGATTGAACAAACGAAATACAGCATGTATAAAAATACAGCACTAATATAAGTTGCTATACTACTTTTGGTTAATGTGCTTACAGAAAAAATAACCGTTGTACAAATAAAGATATTAGGAACAACAATATATAGCCAAGGCTGTAAATATGTTAATAGTTTAAAATCACCTAAACGTTCTGGATCTAAATTTGAAAAATAATTCCCACCAATATAACCTACTATAAAAGGTGAAAAAGCAAGTGTACTAAAAATAAATGTACCTAAAAATCTACTCCAAAAATAGTGTGCTTTTTTAATTGAAGAACTATAAATTAAATTCTCCATATTATGTTGTTTATCTCTAAGCATTGCACTAACAGCAAAAAACATAATAATAAATACACTTCCTAACGTAAAAAGACTTGTATGAAAATAAACTTGATATACTGAATTAAAATGAACTCCCTTTGGAGCAAAACCTTGCTTACCTACAAAATAACCTAAAGCTAAAAATAAAATAACAAATATTGGAAATGCACGTTGTTTTAATTGATAATAAACCTCAAAATTTAATAGCTGTTTAAACATAATTTATGCGTTTTTTAATTGATTATTAAAAAGTGTTGTGAAGTAAAAATCTTCTAAATTTGGAGTAATTAACTCAAAACCTATTTCCGGTTTAGTCTCTGATAAAACTCTTATTTGTGTATCACCAGAAACTAGTTTTGTTGAAATAACATCAAAAGCTTTTTTATACGATTCAATATCTTCTTTGCGTATAATTTTACTCCATATTTTGTTTTTAATACTCTCTACCAGTGTTTTTGGATTTCCTTCTGATATAATTTGACCATTTGAGAGAATAGCCATTTTGGGGCATAAATTTTTTACATCTTCAACAATATGAGTTGATAAAATTACAATAACGTTCTCCCCTATTTCACTTAACAAATTTAAAAACCGATTGCTTTCCTCTGGATCCAAACCAGCTGTTGGTTCATCTACAATAATTATTTGAGGATTTCCTAATAATGCTTGGGCAATACCAAAACGCTGACGCATACCTCCTGAAAATGTATGCACTGCTTTTTTTCTATGTTGATATAAATTAACTTGCTGTAGTAATGCTGTTACTTGTTCTTTACGCTCTTTTTTATTAATAACCCCCTTTAAAACTGCTAAATGATTTAATAGTTTTTCTGCAGATATTTTTGGATATACACCAAATTCTTGTGGTAAATATCCTAAGCAATTTCTAATCTTTTCTGGAGTTTCTACTATATTTGAATCATTAAATGTAATAGTTCCTGAAGTAGGTTCTTGTAAAGAAGCAATAGTTCTCATTAAAGATGATTTTCCAGCCCCATTAGCTCCTAATAAGCCAAACATTCCGTTAGTAATTTCTATATTAATATCGTTTAATGCTTTTACTCCGTTTGAATATGTTTTAGTTAAGTTTTCTATTTTTAGTGTATTCATAATGATCCTTTTTAATTACATTACAAATGTGTTTTTTTTATCTTCTTTTTAAAACTTAAAGTGACGTACAATTAACTTATTTACATACATATACTATTTTTTACATTAAAACTAGGTTCATCATAAAAATGATCTTGTTCATCATAATTTTCATACTGTATATCAATATAGTTGTAAAAACATAAGAACATTAGTAGTTTTGATATATGATTGAGTTTTTAAAAAAATATAAAGCCTTCTTTATTGGTTTAATTATTATTCCAATATTTTACTTGTTAGATACTACCAAATATTTAAACATACCTCGTGATCAACCTTTTGAAGTGTTTATTATTACTCTATTTTGGTGGTTAGTAATTGCGCTACCTATTCATCATTACAAGTATCTAATAACTAAAAAAAATGTTCTATTGAAAGTATTTGCTATAATCGCTATTTTCTTTGTTGCATTAGTAATAGATTCTTATATGAAGGTACCAGATAACCCAATAACCTTTACCCTTTTATTAGTCTTTTGGTTAGGCTTTGCATATATTTTAGCTCCAAAATTCTTTACCAAATATTGGAAACTAATAACACTTATTTATGCCCCATTGCTTTTATACTTTTTCTATTTAAGGCTACTTTCAGGAAATTTAGATGCTTATTTAAAGATTAAAGAAAATTTTCCAATTTACATCTTCTTTTTACCAATTCCTTTATTCTTTTTAGTATGGGTTTTTGAACAATGGAAATGGTTACAAAATTTAAAAAATGAAAAAGCAAAAACTGAATTATCGTTACTTAGAACACAAATAAATCCACACTTTTTCTTCAATACATTAAATAACTTATACGCTTTAACTATTAAAAATTCTAAACAAGCTCCTGATGTTATTTTAAAACTATCAGATATGATGCGTTACACTATATATGAAGGAGAAAAAGAAACTGTAAAACTTTTAGATGAAATTGAATATTTAAGTAATTACATTGAGCTTCATAAAATTAGGTACAAAAAATCAGTAAAAATTTCATTTAATTATGAAGATGTTAATCCTCATTTAACCATAGCGCCTTTACTATATATAATGCTTTTGGAAAACTCTTTTAAGCATGGTATCGACACTCTTTCTGAAAATGCTTTTATCAATATAAATTTATACGATACAAATGATGCTATATTTTTTGTTATTGAAAATAATTTTGATCCTAATGAAATAAATAAAACTAAAGGTATTGGGTTAGACAACCTTAAAAAAAGACTTTCTTTATTGTACAATAATAAGCATGAATTAACTATAGAAATATCAAATTCCATTTATAAAACCACTCTAAAAATAAATAAAAATGCTTAACTATATTATAATTGATGACGAGCCTTTAGCTCATGAAGTTATTGAAGAGTTCTGTAACATGTTACCGCATTTAACATTGAAAAAAAACTGTTATAATGCAATGGAAGCTATGCAATATTTAAATGAACATACTGTAGATTTTATGTTTTTAGATATTAATATGCCGAAGCTTAGAGGGCTTGACTTTTTAAAAACACTAACAAAACCTCCAAAAACTATAATTACAACAGCATATAAAGAATATGCTTTAGAAGGCTTTGAATTAAATGTTGTAGATTATATTTTAAAACCTTTTAGTTTTGACCGTTTAGTAAAAGCAGTTAATAAAATAACTGATTTAAATACTATTAAAACAGTGATTAAAGAAGTAGATACTACTTCTGAAACAAATTCTCGTTTTTTTGTTAAAGGCAATAAAAAACATCATCAAATTAATTTAAGTGACCTCCTATATATTGAAGCTTATGGAAATTACACTAAATTATTTTTAACAAATGAGATGATTGTAAGTCATGAAAAAATTTCATATTATGAAGATATATTAAATGTAAATGATTTCTTAAGAGTACATAAATCATTTATTGTTGCTATAAATAAAATAAAATTTATTGAAGGAAATCGTATTTTAATTAATGAGCATAAAGTACCTATTGGGCAAACTTATAAAAATAACGTTAATAAACTCTATTCATAAAGTTTATTAACGTTATTTCTTTTAAAATCTGCTAAATAGTATTTCCATAGATATCCAATTCAATTACTGGCTTACCTAATTTTTTAACTTCGTTTAATTGTGATGCTTTATCACCAACTATTAAATAAATCATTTCCTTTTCTTGTAAATAAGTATCAATAATTTTTTTATAATCTTCTAAAGTCATTGAAACAAGCTCTTTCTGGTTCATTTCAGTATAATTAGAAGGTCTATTATATTTACTCATATTACGTACCATTCTTAGTTTTGCCCCTAAACTTTCAAACGCTCTAGTATCAGCTTTTAAAAGTTTGTTTCTTGTTAATTCTACATCTGATTGTGTAAAATCCTTCGAATAATTGCTTATCATGTTTTTAATTATTTCTAAAGATTTTAATGTAGCATTAGCCCTAACACTTGTTCTTACTAAAAAAGGAGAAATTTCTTTACTATTTCTAAAGCTAGAATAAGCTCCATATGTATATCCTTTTTCAATTCGTAAAGTTTGAAACAATCTTCCACTTGAACCACCTCCAAGAATTTCATTTGCAAAATCTAAATTATTAGCATTCTCATCAGTAGCAGATAAAACCAATTTACCAATCATAATTACAGATTGTTTAGACCCTGGTACATCTACAAAATATAAATTACCTGCTTTTGATTCACTAGGTAATTCTTGTTTTGGAAGTATAATATCAATACCGTTAAAATCATTTAGTGTACTAATTGTTTTTGAAGCTTCTCCTTCTGTTATAGCACCAGCAACATGAAAAGTCGCTTTTTTAGGTGATAAATTTTTATAATACGACTTCAAATCATCTACTGTAATTGTTTTAATTGTATTTAAAGTACCTGAACCTGGAATACTAAACATATGTTTATCTCCAAAAATTAACTTATTCATTACCGAAGAAGCAATTACATTTGGATTTGCTTCACGTCCTTTTAAACTAGTTTCTAATGCTTGTTTTAATCTATCAAATTCTTTTTGATCCCAACGAGGTTCTAACAATATTTCTTTTACAAGAGCAATTGTACTTTTAAAGTTCTTTGTTAAACAAGATCCTACAATATGAAAATCTTCATTAGCACTATATACACTTATGCTAGCCCCCAATAAACCTATAGCTTCCTCAAGTTCAGCAGGAGTTTTAGATGCTGTTCCTTCCATCATTAAATCACTTAATAAACTTCCTACACCTTCTTTACCTTTAAAATCTAATAAATGTCCACCAGGAATTGTTAAATCAAATTGAACTAACGGAACTTCATTATTCTCAATTCCATAAACTTTGATTCCATTATCTATAGATGAAGTCCAAACCTCAGGAGATTTAAATAAAGGTAATTCTCCAAAAGCTGGTTCACTTCTATCATACGTACTTGGAGTTTTTTCATACTTAGCTTCTTCACCTTGCCCTACCTCTTCATTAGCTACATTTTGCTTTACTTCTTCTATCCAAACTTTGGCTTCTTTAGCATCAGCAATAGCTAATTCTAATTGTCCTTTAGGAACAACACTTGTCATTACATAGTTTTTGTTTTTAATGTAATGGTTATAAACTCTCATAACATCAGCTGCAGTTACTGAATTCATTAATTTAGCAGCTTTTGTAATGTAGCTTGGATCTCCGTTAAACTCATTATCTTGAACTAACTTAAAAGCTTTGTTTAAAACAGTACTTACACTTTGATATAATCCTGTTTCTAATTCTGCTTTGATACGTTTTAAATCTTGTTCACTAACACCATTACTTTCAAAACGTTTCAACCCTTCATCTATAGCAGATTTTAAATCATCTAAATCTGTACCTGCATTAGCTCTTGCTCTAATAACAAATTCTCCTGCTATTTCACTACTTCTTTGATAAATACTAATATTAGGGGCTAATTTTTTTTCTTCAACCACTACTTGATATAATGGAGCTTTTTTACTTCCACTTAATAATTGGCTAAGAACTTGAAGTGGATATACATCTTTATTGTATTCTTCAATCGTTGGAATTACCATTCGTAACTCAGGAAGTTTTGCGAAATTATCTTCAAAATACAATGATTTATTTTGAGTTAATGTTACAGGCATTGGTTGCAGTTCTTCTACATCAGGTCCACTCGGTATTTCACCAAACCATTTTTTTACTAATTTTTTTGTTTCTTCAATGTTTATATCCCCTGCAATTACTAAAGATCCATTTTTTGCTCCATAGTATTTTGCGTAAAACTCTTTAACATCGTCAATAGTTGCCGCTTGTAAATCAGGTAATGCACCAATTACAGTCCAATTATAAGGGTGCCCTTCTGGATAAAGATTTTTTCTTATAATTTCATCAGTATAACCATAAGGAGCATTATCAACACGCTGACGTTTTTCATTTTTCACCACTTGCTTTTCTCTTTCTAAAGCAGCTTTCGTAACCGTATTAATCATATACCCATAACGATCACTATCAATCCAAAGAATTTTTTCAAAAGCATCCTTTGGCACTACTTCATAATATACAGTTCCATCACTCCAAGTACCACCATTTCTACTTCCTCCCCATTCAGGAATCATCTTTCTATTTGCTCCTACAGGAACATTCTCTGAATCATTAAAACTCATATGCTCAAAGAAATGAGCAAAACCAGTTTTTCCAGGCTTCTCTCTATTAGATCCAACATGCATCATAGTAGCCACTGCAACTATAGGATCACTATGATCTTCATGTAAAATAACCTCTAAGCCATTGCTTAAAGTAAATTTCTCATAGTCAATTTTAAACTCTTTGTCTGCTTTGGAGGAAGCATTTGATTTTGAATTTCCCTCAGTTTTACAAGAGAGAAAAAAAGAACTACATAATATAATTGCAATAGTTGAAAGTCTCATTCATTTCTGTTTTTAGTTAAAAAGATAATTGAATGAATAAAGATAGTATTTTTAAATATAACGTAACTTTAAAAAATTATAAGCGTTGTATGGAAAAACTATTTATTACAATAAATTTATTTTATGAATAATTTATCTAAGAACAATGAAATAAACAGTAAACCAATTATTACCCAAGTTTGTTTTGTAAGATTATATTTACTTCGAATATGCTTATTCATTAACAATAC
>JBELFC010000118.1:0-4915 GCA_042093175.1 Tenacibaculum sp.
CTCGCGGCACTAGATCCTAAGTCTAGCGTGTCTACCAATTCCACCACGCCCGCTTGTTTTTTAATTTGTGCCTGCAAATATACACAAAGTATTCAATATACAAACTCAAAACTTTATTTTTTCATTTTTTAATTGATTAACCATATCTTTTAAAATTCACGAAAAAATATTCTTGTATAAATTAAGAGCTCTCCGAAGAGAGCTCACAATTAATCATCCTATGTTAAAACCCTTCTAAAAATTCTAAATAGAACACAAATGAGCGGCAAAAATCAGCATTTTTTACCAATTTTAAAGTTAATAAATTATTAATTATTCTTAAAAAAAATCAACTGTTTGGTTTTAAACATAAACCATTCTTTTATAAGTAAAACTAAACAATGGTTTAAATACGTATTGCAACTAAAAACAATTAAAAAAAAACATAATTCATCATTTTTTAAGTAATCTATTCTTAATAGCCAGAGCCCATGAATAAACATTGATACCTAATAACAATTCCTACTTAATGTTAAAAAAAGTAAATTTTACGAAAAATAGTTAACTTAGCGTACTTAATTATTTTTCAATGCAAACTATCCAAGAATATATAACTCTACACAAAGAGCGTTTTTTAAATGAACTTATTGATTTATTAAAAATACCATCAGTTAGTGCTGATCCTGCATATAACCAAGATGTATTAAACACCGCAGACACAGTAAAACAACAGTTAGAAAAGGCTGGCTGCGACAAAGTTGAAATATGCGAAACACCAGGATACCCTATTGTTTATGGTGAAAAAATAATTGACCCAAAATTACCTACGGTTTTAGTGTATGGTCATTATGATGTGCAACCAGCTGACCCAATTGATTTATGGGATTCTCCTCCATTTGAACCAATTATTAAAAAAACAGATACTCATCCAGAAGGAGCAATTTTTGCCCGTGGAGCTTGTGACGATAAAGGTCAAATGTATATGCACGTAAAAGCATTAGAATACATGACTAATACTGGTAATTTACCTTGTAATGTGAAATTCATGATAGAGGGTGAAGAAGAAGTTGGCTCAGAAAGTTTAGCCTGGTTTGTACCTAGAAACAAAGAAAAATTAGCTAATGATGTTATTTTAATTTCTGATACTGGTATGATTGCTAACTCTATTCCTTCTATAACAACGGGGCTTAGAGGATTGAGCTACGTAGAAGTAGAAGTAACTGGGCCAAATAGAGATTTACATTCTGGTTTGTATGGTGGAGCTGTTGCAAACCCTATTAATGTATTAACAAAAATGATTGCTTCTTTACATGATGAAAACAACCATATAACCATTCCTGGTTTTTATGACAAAGTAGAAGAATTATCAAGAGAAGAACGAAATGAAATGGCTAAAGCTCCATTTTCTTTAGAAGATTATAAAAAATCTCTTGATATTGATGCCGTATATGGAGAGGAAGGATACACAACCAATGAACGAAATTCTATTCGACCAACTTTAGATGTAAATGGAATTTGGGGTGGATATACTGGAGAAGGTGCAAAAACTGTAATTGCTAGTAAAGCCTATGCAAAAATATCAATGCGACTGGTACCAAACCAAGAATGGAGAGAAATTACTGAGTTATTTAAAAAACATTTTGAAAGCATTGCTCCTAAAGGAGTTCAAGTAAAAGTAACCCCTCATCATGGTGGTCAAGGATATGTTACACCAATTGATAATATTGGGTACCAAGCAGCAAGTAAAGCATACCAAGAAACATTTGGTGTTACTCCAATACCTCAACGAAGTGGAGGAAGCATTCCTATTGTAGCATTGTTTGAGGAAGAGCTAAAAAGTAAAACTATTTTAATGGGGTTTGGTTTAGATAGCGATGCTATTCATTCACCAAACGAGCATTTTGGAGTGTGGAATTATTTAAAAGGTATTGAAACTATACCGTTTTTTTACAAACATTTTACTGAATTATCCAAATAATATAAACCATGAAAGCATATTCAAGTAAAACAGCTTTAGCCATAATAATACTGTTTATTAGTTGTTCAAAAAGCCAAAAACCAAAACAACGAACCGCTGAAGAATATAAACAAGCCTCTAGACTAATGGATAGAGGCTTGTCTAATTTAATTTACAATCAGGTTTCAGGAAGCACCTTTATTGGCCAAAAACATTTAGTATACGCTACCAAAACTAAAAATGGTAAAAAATTCATTTTAGTAGATATAGCTGCCAAAAGCAAAAAAGAAGCTTTTAACCACAATAAGCTTGCAAAAAGCTTATCAGAAGAACTTGATCAAAAAATAGAAAAAAACAACCTACCTATATACCAGGTTTCTTTATCAAAAGATCTAAAAACAGCTAAATTCACTTTAAATAGACAAAGATATTCTTGCAATTTAGAAAACTATTCTATATCAAAAGTTACTTCACAAAATGCAGAAGTTACTCGAAACGAACATGTTTCCCCAAATGGAAAGTTAGCAGCTTACATAGACAATTACAATCTTTGGATAAGAGATTTAATAACCAACAAAAAAACACAACTTACATTTGATGGTAAAAAAAACTATGGATACGCAACAAACAATGCTGGTTGGACTAAAAGCAATGGAGCTGTTTTAAAATGGTCTCCTAACTCTGATAAAATTGCTACTTTTCAACAAGACTCACGTGAAGTAGGAATGATGTACTTAACTTCAACTAATGTAGGACACCCTAAACTTGAAGCCTGGAAACACCCATTACCTGGAGATAAAACCATTTTTACAATTGAACGTGTAATTATTCATTTAGGAACAAAACCTAAAACTGTTCGTCTAAAAATGGATAAAGATTATCAAAGAGGAACTACTACCGATCACATTGCTGACTGGAACGATGAACTACTAGATGCACAATGGAAAAAGGATGGCTCTCAATTTGCTTTTGTTTCAGGCTCTAGAGATCATAAAATAGCTCATTTACAAATTGCTGACACGAATACTGGTGAAGTAAAATCTATTCATAAAGAAGAAGTTGACACCTATTATGAATCTGGTGTAGATGCTGAAAACTGGAAAGTTTTATTTGATTCAAACGAGTTTATATGGTACTCTGAAAAAACAAACTGGGGACATATTTACTTATATGATTTATCTACTAAGCAATTAAAAAATCAAATTACTTCAGGTAACTGGATTGTAAAACAAGTAAAAAAAGTAGATGAAATTAATAAGAAGATTTATTTTACTGCTGGAGGAAAAGAAACAGGGAACCCATATCACAATTATTATTATAGTGTTAATTTTGATGGATCAAACCTAAAAAACTTAACTCCTAGTAAAGGAACTCATTCAGCTACCTTCTCAAGTGATTACTCATATTTAGTAGACACATATTCAACAACTACATCTCCGCCTGTTTCTGTTTTAAGAAATAATAAAGGAGAAAGTATAGTAGAACTAGAAACAGCAGATATAACTGCGTTAAAAGAAAAAAACTGGCAAGAACCTATTGAGTTTTCTGTAAAAGCTCGTGACGGCAAAACTGATATTTACGGAATCATGTGCACACCAAGTCATTATGATGAAAATAAAAAATACCCTGTACTAAACTACATATACCCTGGACCTCAATCTGGAAGCGTTGGTAATTATAAATTCAGACCAGTTTGGAGAGATTTTCAAGCAGTAGCAGAATTAGGTTTCGTAGTAGTTGCAGTTGATGCAATGGGAACTCCAATGAGATCTAAATCTTTTCATGATGCCTATTACGGAAATATGGGAGACAATGGTTTACCAGATAATATGGGAGCTATTAAACAGTTAGCTGAAAAATATAAAGGGATGGATATTGAGCGCGTAGGTATTTGGGGGCATTCTGGAGGTGGATTTGCCTCAACTCGTGCTGTATTTGCTTATCCTGAATTTTATGATGTAGCAGTTTCAGGTGCTGGTAACCATGACAATAGAAATTATGAAGCTGATTGGGGTGAAAAATGGCAAGGTCTATTAAAGAAAGGGAAAATAGAAGAAAAAGGAGATGGAACTACAAATTATGACAACCAAGCAAACCAATTAATTGCTCAAAATTTAAAAGGCAAACTATTAATAACTCATGGAAGCATGGATGATAATGTTTCTCCTTCAAACACAATGTTAGTTGTTGAAGCCTTAATTAATGCTAATAAAGACTTTGATATGATTATATTTCCAAACAAAAGACATGGCTACGGGAATATGACGAAATATATGACACGAAAACGGTGGGATTATTTTGTAACTCACTTACGAAAAGAAATCCCTCCAAAAGAATTTGATCTATCTAACTTCTAAAAAAAACGCTCGTTATGAGCGTTTTTTTAGTTTAAAACACAAAAAAACACCTCTACATTTGTAGAATTAAAAAAATACCTCTACATTTGTAGAGTTAATTACAATTAAAGAATTATGCAATTATCAAAAACCGAAGAACAAGTAATGCAATATTTATGGAAGCTAGAAAAAGCATTTATGAAAGATCTATTAGCTGAATTTCCAGAACCTAAACCAGCCAATACAACAGTTGCAACACTATTGAAAAGAATGTATGATAAAGGTTTTGTTAATTACAAATTACATGGAAAATCGAGAGAATATTTTCCTTTAGTTAAAAAATCAGATTATTTCTCGAAACATGTAAATGGGCTAATCAAAAACTTTTTTAACAACTCTGCAAGTCAATTTGCTTCATTTTTTACTTCCGAAACAAATCTTTCTGTTTCTGAATTAGAAAGTTTAAAAAAACTGATAGATAACCAAATTAAAGAGCAGAAAAAATGATAAGCTATTTTCTAAAATCTACAAGCTGTTTAGCATTATTACTTCTCTTTTATCATATTATATTAGAAAGGGAGAAAATGCATAATTTCAATCGTTTTTACCTGTTAGGAAGCATTTTATTTTCTTTTCTTGTTCC
>JBELFC010000118.1:5015-10168 GCA_042093175.1 Tenacibaculum sp.
ACATTTTGGAACTATATTTTTATTAATAAAAAAGAATATTTGAATGGTAAAATTGAAGAAGAGCTATTTACTCATGAGTTAACACATGTAACACAAAGGCATACACTGGATGTTATTATCATTGAAGTATTACAAATTTTATTTTGGGTAAACCCACTATTTATTCTACTAAAAAAAGCAATACAATTAAACCATGAATTTTTAGCTGATGAAAAAGTTATTAATCAACATAAAAACACATTCCAATATCAGCATTTATTACTAAATAAAGCTGCATGGAAAAACGAATATTACTTGGCCAGTAATTTGAATTACTCACTTACAAAAAAAAGATTAAAAATGATGACAACAAAAAGTTCGTACACAAAAATCTTGTTAAAAAAACTGGCGGTAATTCCGCTAATAACAGGATTCGTTCTTCTCTTTGCAGAAAGAATTGAAGCACAAGAAAATGATCCTAAAAAAAATTCGACGGTAACTATTACAAAAAATGATAACGAACAATATCGAGATTTCACCTATCAAAATGCTAAACTTACCTACACCAACGAAAATGGAAAGAAAATAACAAAAAAGTTTTCAGAATTAACACGTGAAGAGAAACAAAAATTTTTACCTCCACCTCCACCACCAATGGCGGCTAGAAAAAAAGTTCCTTCAAAAAAACTGATTGAAGACTTAAAGAATTCAAAAAAATATGCACTTTGGATTGACGGAAAGGTTGTAAACAATAAAGTTCTCAATAATTACAAAAACTCTGACTTTTCAAACTTCTTTGTAAGCTTAGTTCACAAAAATGCAAGAAGCAAACGATTCCCTCAAAAGTATCAAGCCACTTTAGACACACGTGAATATTTTGATCATTTACAAAAAAAGAAAATAGCTAGGTTTAACAAATGGAAGAAAGGTAAAAATATGTTACCACCTCCTCCTCCAACTAGTAAAGTTATTAAAAAAGGTGAAAAATCGGTTATTCCACCTCCTCCACCTAAAAAAACAATTGCTGAAAATGTTACAATGGAAGAAGTTAATGAAATTGAAACAATTAGAGAAATTGAAACAGTTCATGAATCTAGCAATAACGCTTTAATAGAAGTAATTGAAGAAACTCCTAATATTCATTCTGCTCCTGGAGAAATCGAAATTATAGAAGAGGTTTCTAACACTGAAAGAGTAGCTCAAAAAAATGAAGAGAAACCAGAAACTGGATGGATTAACATTAAAGGAAAAACTTACTATTTTGTTAAATACAAAACCAAAACAAACTATTATAATCGATGGGGGCAAAGAGTCAATAAAGATGGGAAAATAATTAATGGTGAGAGAACAAAATCTAATAACGTCATAAAAGGACAAAATATTAGCAAGGTTTATAAAGATGATAAAGTTGTTGTTGAATTTCAAAACACTAATTTATCAAACATTCCACCACCTCCACCACCAATGTCTCCTTTAGAATTTATAAAAAAACATAAAGGAAAAAATGTAAGTTACTTTTATAATAATAAAAAAATTAACTATAGAAAGGCTATTAAATTACTGAAGAAAAATCAATCATTAAACATTGATGCTAGAAAGATTGATGGAAAACACGTGATTAAAATTTCACAAGAGCCAATTACAATTGATAAAATCAGTTCATTAACTAATAAGCAAATAATTAAGCTATCTAAAAACAAAGATGTAAAGGCCACCTATTATTTAGATGGTAAAGTCATAACCAAAAATAAATTTGATAAAATTGACCAAGAAAATGTCAAAACAATATATGTAAAGAAAAATAAAGATGGGTCAAACTCAATATACATTACCAGTAAATAAAAAATAATTTATTTTTTCTGTTAAAAGCCTCATAAATGAGGCTTTTTTTGTAACATTTTATAAAAAAAATCGTTTTACTAATATGTTAAAGCAATTTTTCCTCATTTGCTCTGGTGTAGACTTACATTTAATAAATAATTGTTCTAATGGAGAGCAAAATAAATATGTAGGCATCGGTGCAACAGTTTTTTTTACAGCACTTATGGCAACCATAGCTTCTAGCTATGCACTCTTTACCGTTTTTGATAATATATTTACCGCTGTCTTTTTTGGTTGTGTATGGGGATTGTTAATTTTTAACCTAGACAGGTTTATTGTTTCGACCATCCGAAAAAAAGAAAAGTTTAGTTCTGAATTTTTACAAGCCTTGCCTCGCTTAATTTTAGCTATGATTATTGCTATTGTTATCTCAAAACCCTTAGAGTTAAAAATTTTTGAAAAGGAAATCAACCAAGTGTTATTAGAAGAAAAAAATCAAATGACACTTAACAATAAACAACAAATAGCTCAACAATTTACTCCAGAAATAGAAAAAACTCAATTAGAAATTAATAAATTAAAAGAAGAAATTAATACTAAAGAGAATGAAGTAAATAACCTATACGACACCTATATAGCTGAAGCAGAAGGACGAAAAGGTACTAAACGTATAGGTAAAGGCCCTGTATATAAAGAAAAAAGAGAGAAACATGATAAAGCACTTGCTGATTTAAGTTTACTTAAAGAAGAAAACTCAAAAAAAATAACTCAAAAAGAAGAAACAATAAGCACTCTTTTAAACCAACAAAAAGACATTGAAACATCAACTCAACCCATAATTAGTAATGTTGACGGTTTAATGGCAAGAATAAATGCACTGAATAAATTACCTTGGCTCCCTTCATTTTTTATCTTTCTATTATTTTTAGCTATAGAAACCTCTCCAATTTTCTCAAAATTAATTAGTTCTAAAGGAGAGTATGATTACAAGTTTGAAAACCAAGAATCTATTGTTAAAACATGGATACAACAACAAACACATCAAAGAAATATTCTTCTAAAAACTGACACAGATTTAAACGACAAGGTGTATTCAGATATAAAAGACGAAGAAGAATTATATAAATACAAACAAAAAATAGCTCGTGACTTATTAAAGCTTCAAGCAGACACTTTTTATAAAAATCAACAAAAAATATTATAAATTTACTCACTAATATCTAATACTTATATTTTTATAAGCCATTTTTTTATAGATTTGCAGTCTATTTAAATTTAAAAATTGCATGAAAAATTTAAGTCGCACATTTGCTATAGTTGCACTTTTTTTTTCACTAAGTACTTTTTCACAAGAATTAACAGATTTCTCTTCTCTTCTAATTTCTAAAGAGTTGAAGGAAAATGCTAATGCTATTGTGAGGCTAAGTGAAAAAACAATTGAAATTAAAAACGTTGATAAACTTATTGTAAAAGAAAAAAGAATAGTTACTGTTTTTAATGAGTTAGGAAAAAAACACATTAAAGCATATCAACACTACAACAACGACACTCGAATCACTAAATTAACTGCTACTATTTTTGACGTTTTTGGTAAAAAAACAAAGAAATATACTAAAAGTGATTTTGAAGACGTAAGTGCTGTTGATGGTGGAACATTATATTCTGATGCTAGATTGGTATACCTTGAACACACTCCATCTTCATACCCATATACAGTTGTTTTTGAATCTGAATACAAGAACAATACTACCGCTTTTATTCCACAATGGTTCCCTATGGAAGGATATAATGTATCTGTTGAAAAAAGCACCTATACCTTAGTTAACCCTTTAAATATTGAATATAGAAAAAGGGAGCTAAATTTTGAAGGGTATTTAATTGAACAATCTACAATCAACTCAGGTTTGATTTATCAGTTAATAAATCAACCAGCAATTAAATACGAAAGTAATACCATACGTTTTAATGAATTTACTCCTAACTTATCAATTGCTTTAAATTTATTTGCTTTAAAAGGTGTTAAAGGAGCAGCAAAAGATTGGAATGAATTTGGTAAATGGATGTACAATAGCCTACTTCGTAACAGAAATGAGTTATCTCCTTCAACTAAAGCAAAAGCTAATGATTTAGTTAAAGGAATAGAAACACAAGAAGAAAAAATAAAAAAAATTTATGAGTTTGTTCAAAATAAGACTCGGTATATCAGTGTACAAGTTGACATAGGTGGATGGGAACCAATTGCTGCTAACAAAGTTGATGCTGTTGGTTATGGAGATTGCAAAGGATTAACCAACTATACAAAAGCTCTTTTAGATGCAATTGGAATTAAATCACATCATGTAATTGTGTTTGCTCAAGGCAAAAGAAATATAGATAAAGGTTTCACATCGATGCAAGGAAATCACATGATTTTAAACATCCCTAATAATGGAAATGATATCTGGCTAGAATGTACAAGCCAAACAAATCCTTTTGGTTTTTTAGGTGACTTTACAGATGATAGAGATGTACTAGTTGTTACCCCTGACGGTGGAATTATTAAAAGAACTCCTAGTTTTAAAGAAAAAAGCCTACAACTAATTAATGCTAATATTGACCTAAAAGTAAATGGATCACTGAATGCTTCTTTAACAAGAAAATCATACGGTATTCAGTATGACAATAAATTTCATATTGAAAATTACACTCCTAAAGAACTAGATAAACACTACAAATCTTATGTATGGGATTATAACAACAACTTAGAACTTAATAAAACATCAATAACCAATAATAAAGATAACGTAGAGTTTACTGAAAAAATAGAGTTATCTGTAAATGAGTTTGCTACTGTTAGTAATACCAATTATTTATTCAGAGTAAATTTATTAAACAGAACAACACATATTCCTAAGCGTTACAGAAAAAGGAAAAGGCCTTTAAAAATTCATCGTAGTTTTATAGATAAAGATGAATACACCATAAAACTACCAACTGGTTATAACATAAGCACCCTACCTAATAAAAAAGAAATCAAAACTAAATTTGGAATCTATAAAGTAACTATTGAAAAAATAAATGATACATCTATTATTTACAAAAGAGAGTTTTCTTTACAAGAAGGTATTTACCCAAAAGAAGACTATAAACCTTATAGAAAATTTATAAAATCAATTGCTAAATACGACAACCTAAGAATAGAACTAATCAAACAGTAAAAACTAATTATGAAAAAGTTAATCATCATCCCTTTTTTATTTCTAAGTATCGTTTTAAACTCTCAAGAAATAAAATTTGGTAAAGTATCAAAAGAAGAACTAACAGAGAAAACACACCCTATTGATTCAACAGCTGAAGCTGCATATTTATATAAA
>JBELFC010000119.1:0-10106 GCA_042093175.1 Tenacibaculum sp.
CAAATACTCTTTTAGTAGTAAATACAATATTTCCTTTCGTATCCCAACTGGTAGGTGTAGTAGTTGTAGGATAATACGTTAATTGACTAGGTATTCCTCCTGTTACCGGAATCGTGAAAATATTTGTATTACCAGCTCTGTTAGAAGAAAAAGCTAATTCCTTTCCATTAGATTTCCATACAGGGTTCCCTTCGTATCCTTGATGTACAGTTAATCTATTAGCTTGCTTTGTTGAAAAATTATAAACCCAGATATCTCCATAATAACTGAAAGCCATTTGAGAAGCATCTGGGCTAATTTTTGGTTGACGTATTAGCGTTGTTTGCGCCACAATAATGCCCGTAAGCATTAATGTAATTATTGAAATTATTTTTTTAGTTAGCATATCTTATAAATTATGCTACTAAATTACCTTATTAACCAATAATTTAATAAAATTTAATAATACATTAACAATTCTTAACAGTTTTTACAAAATTTGCTATTCCGTTAACACTATGTTTGTCTAACTCTTTTATAAATGCAGAACCTATAATTGCTCCATTTGCATAACTACAAGCAGTTGTAAAAGTTTTATTATCTGATATACCAAACCCAACAATAAGTTTACTTTTTAATTGCATTCCTTTTATTCTATTAAAATACGCTATTTGCTCTTCTGAAACTTCTCCTTTAGCTCCTGTTATTGAAGCAGATGCAACTACATATATAAAAGTATCTGTTAAAATATCTATCTTTTTAATACGTTGTTCAGAAGTGTTAGGTGTAATTAAAAATACATTACTAATTCCATATTTTTTAAATAAATCTTGGTAATGATTCTCAAACTCTATCATGGGTAAATCTGGAATGATAATAGTATCTATACCACTATCTTTTACTTTTTGACAGAAAGATTCTTCTCCATATTTAATAATTTGATTTACATAGCCCATTAACACTAAAGGTGTTTTATTAGTGTCTTTTATCGCTTCTAATTGTTCGAAAACTACATCTAAGTTCATTCCATTATTTAAAGCAACAGAACTACTATGCTGAATGGTAGGTCCATCAGCTAATGGATCAGAGTAAGGCAATCCTACTTCTATAAAATCAACTTCATTAGCTTCCAATTCTTTTATTATTTTTGAAGTATCATCAAGTTTAGGAAATCCTGCAGTAAAGAAAATAGACAATAAATCTTTTTCTTTTTGATTAAATATATTTTGTATTGAATTCATTATGTCTGTGTATATTCTTACTATAAAATAAATGATTTTGTAACCTCATCAAGAGATTTTTACATTACAATTCAAATATCTATTCTTCCAAATGTTTAATATATGTTTCTAAATCTTTGTCTCCTCTTCCAGAAAGATTAACTACTATAGTTTGATCTTTTTTCAAATCCATTTTAGCTAGTACAGCTAAAGCATGAGCTGTTTCCAAGGCTGGAATAATCCCTTCAATTTTTGTTAATTCATAAGCTGCTTCTAGTGCTTCTTTATCAGTAGCATTCATAAATTTTGCTCGCTTAGTTTCATGTAAAAAAGCATGTAACGGACCAACTCCTGGATAATCTAATCCTGCTGAAATTGAATATGGTTCTTCAATTTGCCCGTACTCATCCTGCATTAAAATAGTTTTACTTCCATGTATAACACCAACTTCACCTAATTGAGAAGTTGCTGCACTTTCTCCTGAATCAACTCCTAAACCAGCAGCCTCTACCGCTATTAACTCTACTGATGAATCTTCTAAATAATGATAAAAAGCTCCAGCTGCATTACTTCCTCCTCCAACACACGCTATGATAGCGTCAGGATTTTCTTTTCCTGTTTGCTCTTTTAACTGTATTTTCATTTCTTCAGAAATAACAGCTTGCAATCGAGCTACCATATCTGGATATGGATGTGGCCCTACAACTGAACCAATTAAATAATAGGTATCTGGGTGCTGTATCCAATAACGAATAGCTTCGTTAGTAGCATCTTTTAATGTTTTGCTTCCACTAGTTGCTGGAATTACTTTTGCTCCTAACATTTTCATTCGAGCAACATTTGGAGCTTGTCGTTTTATATCTATTTCTCCCATGAAAACAATACACTCCAACCCCATTAATGCACAAACTGTTGCTGATGCTACTCCATGTTGTCCTGCTCCTGTTTCTGCTATAATTTTAGTTTTCCCTAATTGCTTTGCAATTAAAATTTGTCCGATTGTATTATTAACTTTATGGGCTCCTGTATGATTTAAATCTTCACGTTTTAAATAAATAGTAGCTCCATATTTTTCTGATAATCGTTTTGCTAAATACAAAGGACTTGGACGACCTACATAGTGTTTTAATAAATCTTTATACTCTTTTTGAAATGCTTCAGAATTAATAATATCAATATAATTATCTTCTAACTCTTTTACATTTGGATATAACAACTCAGGAACAAAAGCTCCTCCAAACTGCCCATAATACCCATTTTCATCTGGTTGAAATTTCATTGTTGTTGTGTTGTTTTACTTTAGTTATTAACTAAAAATTGTTTTTTTAATTTCTTTAATTTATCAATTGATTTCTTTCCTGGTGCTATTTCAAACTTACTATTTACATCTAAAGCAACACAGTATTTTGCTTGTGGAGTTTTTAAAAATGCCTTTACATCATTTACTTCTTCTAAACCTATTCCTCCACTTAATAAATATGGCTTTGTTGAGTTATATTCTTTTAATACACTCCAATTAAAAGTTACTCCATTTCCTCCTCTTTCTTTTCCTTTAGTATCAAATAAAAAATAATCTACATATTGTTCATAAGGAAGTAAAGTTTTAAACTCAAATTCATTTTTAATTCCAAAAACTTTTATAATTTTTACTTTTGGTAAATGCTTCTTTAACTCTTTAATGTAATCTACTGATTCATCTCCATGTAATTGAACAACTTCTAATTTATATTCTTCAATTAATGAAACTAATATTTCTAAATACTCATTTACAAATACCCCAACTTTTTTAATGTTTTTTGGAATTTCAGGAATTATTCCCTCAAAATTTCTTTGAGATTTTTCATAAAAAATAAAGCCTAGATAATCAGGATTTAGCCCTACTATTTGCTTAATATTTTCTACGTATTTCATTCCACAAATTTTCAACTTCATACTATCGAATTTGACTAATAAACTCTTGACACGCTTTCCCTGGATTTTCTGTTTTCATAAAGTTTTCTCCTATTAAAAAACCTTGAAACCCGTATTCTTTTAATCCTGTAATAATTCTAGGGTCAGAAATTCCACTTTCAGATACCTTTACTGCATTTGAAGGTATTTGATTTGCCAACGCTATTGAGTGTTCAAGGTCTACCTCAAAAGTTTTTAAATTTCTATTATTGATTCCTATAATTTTATTGTCTAAATCACTAATTTTATCTAAATCTTCTTGTGTGTGAATTTCATATAAAACTTCTAAACCTAAATCTGTTGCTAATTGCCCATAATTTTTAAGTTCTTTAGCTGTTAAACAAGTTGCTATTAAAAGTATAGCATCTGCACCAATTGCTTTTGCTTCAACAATTTGAAACCCATCAACTACAAAATCTTTACGCAAAATTGGTTTTTGTTGATTTATTGTTCTTGCCTCCATTAAATCTGCCATTGTTCCACCAAAAAATGACGTATCTGTTAATATAGACTGTGCTGCAACATTTGCATCTAAATACCCTTGTGTAACCTCTAATATAGTTGCTTTATCATTAATTACTCCTTTAGAAGGTGACTGTCTTTTATACTCAGCTATAATCCCTGTTGAATATGAATCTGTTAATGATTGTTTTAATGATAAGGGTGTGTTTTTAAAATTAGGGCTTTCAACTAACTTTTTTACAGGAATTTCAGCTTTTATCTTGGCTACTTCCTTTTTCTTAAATGCTACTATTTTATCTAAAATTGTCATACTTTTTTCTTTCTGTCAAATCAAACATAGTTATCGTCAAATTATACTTTCTTTTCTAAATTTCAAATGACATTTATATTTATATCCTAAGTCTTTATTAATTTATTTAAACATTCTTTTGCTTTTCCTCCCATTAATGAGTTTTTAGCTTCCTCAAAAGCGTCTTCGAAACTTTTTTTATCATCAACTATAGTTAAAGCAAAAGCTGCATTTGTCAAAACAACGTTATTTTGTGCATCTGTTCCCTCTCCATTTAAAATAGTCTTAAATATTTTGGCTGCTGCCTCAACAGAATCACCTCCATAAATATCAGACTGTAAGAATGTTTTTTTATTTAAATCTTGGGGAGTTATTAATTCTTCACCTTTTTTTGTAAAAAGCTTAAACCCTCCTGTTAATGATATCTCATCATATCCATCTAATGCATGAACAATTCCATAGTTTGTACCTTCTTCTTGTAAAATATAATTATACAAACGAGCTACTTCTAAATTAAAAGTTCCTAATAATTGATTTTGTGGCGAACTTGGATTTACTAATGGTCCTAACATATTAAAAAAGGTTTTTAACTTCAACGCTTTTCTAACAGGGCTAACAGCCTTCATTGCAGGATGAAACTTTGGCGCATGTAAAAAACAAATATTTGCTTTTTCTAAGTGAGATTTCAATATTGCCTCATCATTTGTAAATTTATAGCCAAAACTTTCCAACATATCAGATGATCCTGATGTGGAAGAGACTGAATAATTACCATGCTTTGCTACTTTCTGTCCTGTACCTGCTACTACAAATGATGTTAAAGTAGAAATATTAAAAGTATCTTTTCCATCTCCACCAGTACCTACAATATCAATAGTATTATAATCTGATAAATCTACTTTTATAGCTAATTCTAATAATGCTTCTCTAAAACCTGCTAATTCATGAACGGTAATTGGTCGCATCATAAAAACAGTTAAAAAAGAAGCTAAATGTGCTTCATTATAATTTTCTTTAGCTATTGCAATAAGAATTTCTTTAGCTTGTTGCTTAGTTAAACGTTTATGCTGATATAGCTCGTTTAGTATTTCCTTCATTATTGTACGTTTTCTAAAAAGTTTCTTACAATTTGCTCTCCTACTTCTGTTAAAATTGATTCAGGATGAAATTGAACCGCAGAAACATTAAACTCTTTATGCTGAATTGCTTGAATTTCTCCTTCTTCATCAACAGCTGTTATAGCTATTGTTCGTGGAAAATTTTCTTTAGAGGCAATCCAAGAATGATATCTTGCTGCTTCAAATTTTTCTGAAATACCTTTAAAAATAGTTGCTTTTGAATCAACTACTTTCATTTCAGTAGCAACTCCATGAAATACTTCTCCCATGTTCTCTATTTGACCTCCAAAAACTTCTGTTATTGCTTGTAACCCCAAGCACACACCGAAAATTGGTATTCTTCCAGCATAAGTAGCAATCACTTCTTTTAAAATACCTGCTTCATCAGGTATTCCTGGTCCAGGAGATAATATAATTATTTCATATTTCTCAATCTCTTTAATCGCTATTTCGTCATTACGATACACATCTGGTAACTGCCCAGTAATATCTTCTACCATGTGTACTAAATTATAAGTAAAAGAATCGTAATTATCTAATATTAATATCTTCATAATTTGAGTATTAAAAACAGAGGTAGTAATATTGAGAAAATAATATAATCTCAAAAAAACATACTAACATCTCATTTCTATTTTATATTTCTTCTGCTAATAACAACGCCTTCTTTAACGCTGCTAATTTATTATTTACTTCTTGTAATTCATTTTCTTCATTTGAATGTATAACAATCCCTGCTCCTGCTTGGAAATACAATACATTTTGTTTACTTACAAATGAACGGATTGCGATTGCTAAGTTCACTGAACCATCTAATCCAATAATACCAACTGCTCCTCCATAAAATCCACGTGATTGATTTTCATAAGTATCAATTAACTGCATTGCTTTATATTTTGGAGCTCCACTTAACGTACCAGCAGGAAAAGTATCTCCTACAATTTTAATTGGATTTCCTTTTATTTTTCCTTGAACTGTAGACACTAAATGAATAACATGGCTAAAATATTGAACTTCTTTAAATACATCTACTTTAACATTATCAGCATGTTTACTTAAATCATTTCGAGCTAAATCTACTAACATCACATGCTCAGCAGTTTCTTTTTTATCTTCAGATAATTTTTTACCAAGTTTAATATCCTCTGCCATATCACCCGTTCTTCTAAAAGTTCCTGCAATTGGGTTTATAATAGCTTTCCCTTCATTAATTTTAATTTGTGCTTCAGGAGAAGACCCCATTAACTTAAAGCTTCCATAGTCAAAATAAAACAAATATGGTGATGGATTAATAGAACGTAAAGCTCTGTATACATTAAACTCATCTCCTTTAAATTTTTGTTGGAATTGTCGTGATAAAACTAATTGAAAAACATCTCCTCTTTTACAATGAGCTTTAGCTTTTCTTACATATTCTTTAAAGTCTTCATTTGTACAGTTTGATGTTTCTTCTCCATCTATTTCAAATTTCTGAGTATTAAAAGCTTGAGCCTTTATTATAGTTTCTATTTCTTGTATTCTTGAAGACTCATTTTCTTTTATATTCTCAATCAGCATCATTTCATCATTAAAATGATTAATTGCTATAATAAATTTATAAAAACTATACTGCATCATTGGAATTGCAGATGGAGCATCTTCTACATTCAATTTTATAGTTTCAAAATATTGAACACTATCATAAGTAGTATACCCATACAGCCCATTAAAAGATTTTATACTATTCTCACATTTTAAATTAATAGTTTCTGTAAATTGATTAAATAAACTATTGAAATTACCATCAATAGTTTCACTACTTATTTCTTTCCCTTTAATAGAAACTGAAAATTTATCTTTATCTGCTTTCATAGTAATTAGAGGTTCTATACATATGAAAGAATAACTTTCTTCTTTACTATGATAATCAGAACTTTCTAATAACAATGTGTTTGAATACTTATCTCTCAGCCTTAAATACAATCCTACTGGTGTAACTGTATCTGCTAATTGCTTTTTTGATATAGTAGTATATTTTGTTTGTTTCATTTTAGTTGTGTTGTTAAAAAACAAAAAAGGCTTATCGTGAGATAAGCCTTTTTTAATTTATATTTTACATATACAGGTTATTGCCCACTTAATTTGAGTTAAGAGAGTTCCACCACCATATGTTATTTTGTATTGTCATAATATGGCAAATTTATAATACATTTTTAATATTCCAAATTTTTATTTCAATTTATTTTTATCAAACTATAAAAAAACAATTTTTAAAACAAAAAAAATGACTATAAGTAATAATTTAAAACAAAAAACACTTATAAAATAAAATTTTAAAACCAAAAAACGATATTTAGTTTTAAAAAATAAAGTTTATTACGTTGTTTGTATCATCAATTAAAACAATAACTTTTTTACAGTTATTAAGTAAAGTAAAAAGAGATTAAAAATATAAAATGATATAAGATTATGTGTGGAATTGTATGCGCCTTTGATTTAAAGGAAGAATCAACAGTTTTAAGACCTCAATTATTAGAAATGGCTAAGAAAATTAGACATAGAGGCCCAGATTGGAGTGGAATATATAGTGATAACAAAACTATTATGACTCACGAACGTTTAGCTATTGTTGATCCAACATCCGGTCAACAACCTTTATTTAGTAAAGATAAAAGATTTGTTTTAGCTGCTAATGGTGAAATATACAACCACAAAGAAATAAAAAAAGAACTAAAAGAAAGCCATGAATTCTTAACACAATCTGATTGTGAAATCATTCTTGCTCTTTATAAAGAAAAAGGAGAACATTTTTTAGATGATTTAAATGGAATATTTGGTTTTGCCGTATATGATACTGCTACTGACGAATATTTGATAGCAAGAGACCATATGGGAATCATTCCATTATACATGGGATGGGATAAAAAAGGCACTTTTTATGTAGCTTCTGAGTTAAAAGCCTTAGAAGGTCATTGCAACAAAATTGAAGTTTTTCCTCCAGGACATTATTATACAAGAGAAGGTGGTTTACAACGCTGGTACTCTCGTGATTGGCTAGAATATGAAGCTGTTAAAGATAACCAAACAAGTATTGACGAAATTCGAGACTCTTTAGAAGCTGCTATTCATAGACAATTAATGAGCGACGTACCTTATGGGGTATTACTTTCAGGTGGTTTAGACTCATCAATAACCTCTGCTGTTGCAAAAAAATACGCATCTAAACGTGTAGAATCTGGTGATAAAGATGAAGCTTGGTACCCTCAACTGCATTCTTTCTCAATAGGTTTAGAAGGATCTCCAGACTTAGCTGCTGCTAAAGAGGTTTCTGAACACATTGGTACAATTCATCATGAAGTAACTTTTACTGTTCAAGAAGGACTAGATGCTATTCGTGATGTTATTTACAACTTAGAAACTTACGATATTACAACCATTCGAGCTTCAACTCCTATGTATTTACTTGCACGTGTTATAAAGTCTATGGGAATTAAAATGGTATTATCTGGTGAAGGTGCCGATGAAATTTTTGGAGGGTACTTATATTTTCATAAAGCCCCTAGCGCTGAAGAATTCCATAAAGAAACAGTTCGTAAACTAGATAAGTTATATCAGTACGACTGCTTAAGAGCCAACAAAAGTTTAATGGCTTGGGGTATTGAAGGTCGTGTTCCTTTTTTAGATAAGGAATTTATGGATGTTGCCATGCGTATAAACCCTGAAGACAAAATGATTAATGGAGAACGAATGGAAAAATGGGTTTTGCGAAAAGCTTTTGAAAGTTATTTACCTGAAAGTGTTGCTTGGAGACAAAAAGAACAATTTTCAGACGGAGTTGGCTATAACTGGATTGACAGTTTAAAAGAAGTTGTTGATACTGCTGTTACTGACAAAATGATGGACAATGCTGCACATAGATTTCCTATGCAAACTCCAAGAGCTAAAGAAGAATATTATTACCGTTCTATTTTTGAAGAACATTTTTCTAGTGAAACTGCTGCTTTAACTGTACCATCTGTACCTTCTATTGCTTGTAGTACTCCTACTGCATTAGCTTGGGATGCAAGTTTTCAAAACGTAAATGAACCTAGTGGAAGAGCCATTAAGGCAGTGCATGAAGATGCATATTAAATATGCATTTTAAGTTGTGTTAAAAACCTCATTTTTATGAGGTTTTTTTTATTCAAAATCTAAAAAATTCTCAGTTTCTATCAATTTAATAAGAACATTCACTTTCTCCATCATTTTATTATAAAATTGGTTTTGTTCTTTTTCTCCTGAAGTATTTAATAACTTTGAGTGTTTAATTTGTTTTCTAAAATAACTTTGAGCTTCATAACAAGTTTCTTTATCGGTTGTTTTAAAATAAGACAGCATTGAATTTGGAACAAATAACATTTGTTTTTCTTCATTAAAAACAAATACATTATTATTCATCAATAAAAGTTCATTATAGTATAGGTTAAATGTATTTTTTTTTGATACAACTTTTTCAGATAACTTATCTAATAATAACTTTAACTCATTACACAACTCTAATGCTATTGAAAAAGATAGTTGACCTGCTTTATAATAAAAATGAATCTGCTTTAAAGTACTATTAATTGTAGTAGTATCCCAAATCTCAGAAACATTCACTCCCTGATATACACTTCCTAACTTTTTAGCTTTTTGCATGGTTGACAACTTCGGATAAAAAGCATCAAAAGGTAAATTCCTAAATTTTTCATCTAACAACTTTAGCCAAACGTATATTTTAAATCTACTTAATAAGTTTCCTTTCAGTAAATGAAAAATAGGTAAATCTTTTGCTGAATAGAATAAATGAAAATCTTTCTTATCAACGATTGATAAAAGTGATTTATAAGAATCTTCAAAATATTGTTCTAAATTCTTTTCGTTTTTTATTTGAATGGTTTTTTCTACTGAAACATAACTTTTGTTAACCTCTCCAATAAGTGAATCTATTGACAACCCAAAATATTTAGCTACTATAACACTCTCATCTAAAGACATTTTACTTTTTAAACTAGTTCTTCTATGAGCTGCATCATAACTAATATTCAATATACTCGAAAGTACTTCATTTAATGATTTACCATTTAGTTC
>JBELFC010000120.1:0-9949 GCA_042093175.1 Tenacibaculum sp.
TTTTTCTTTGGAATACTTATTTCTCGTGGTTATTTTATATTACAATACAATTTTATAGGTATATCGTTAGTAACATCATTAAAAGATAAAACTATCTTTTAAATGTTTATTTCCCATAAGATAACACTCTCAAAACTAAGTCATTTTTTCAATTTTAAAAAACCGTTTCCAAATGAGGTTAACATTTTTTTAAGAAGTTTAATTAATATCTTTACCTCTCAACATACTAATTAAACTTATCTAATGAAAAAAATATTTTCTATACTATTTATATCCATTAGTTCTATGCTATTTGCACAAGAATTCTCTATGGACTTGGTAAAAAACATGAAACCAAGAAATATTGGCCCAGGTGGTATGAGTGGACGTGTAACAGCTATTGATGTTGTTCAAAAAAACACTGATATCATGTATGTCGGTACTGCTTCTGGTGGTGTTTGGAAATCGACCTCAGGAGGAATTAAATGGAAGCCTATTTTTGAAAAACAAGTAACTGCTTCAATAGGAGCATTAGCTATTCAACAATCAAATCCTAGTGTTATTTGGGCTGGTACTGGAGAAGGAAACCCTAGAAATAGTTTAAATGGTGGATATGGAATTTTTAAATCATTAGATGCTGGTAAAACATGGAAATCCATGGGACTAGAAAAAACACGTCATATACACAGAATAATTATTGACCCTACAAACCCAAATATTGTTTATGTTGGGGCTATTGGATCACCTTGGGGAGAACATAAAGAACGAGGTGTTTATAAAACAACTGATGGTGGTAAAACTTGGAAACAGGTTTTATTCAATAATATTAAAACTGGAGCAGCAGATTTAGTAATGGATCCTTCAAATCCTAATAAATTAATCGCTTCTATGTGGGAACATAAACGTGATCCTTGGTTTTTTAAATCCGGAGGAAAAGGAAGTGGCGTTTATATTACTCATGATGGTGGTGAAAATTGGAAAAAAATCACTGAGAAAGAAGGTTTTCCGAAAGGAGATTTAGGAAGAATTGGAGTTGCAATATCTCGTTCTAATCCTGATGTTATTTATGCTCTTGTTGAAGCTAAGAAAAATGCACTTTACAAAAGTATAGATGGTGGTTTTAAGTGGAAAAAAATTAACGATAAACGAGGTATTGGAAATCGCCCTTTCTATTATTCAGAAATTTATGTTGATCCTCAAAATGAAAACAGACTATATACTGTTTTTACATACATCAATGTTTCTGAAGACGGAGGTAAAAACTTCAAACAATTAATGCCAGCCTATGGAGTATCTAATGGAGTTCATCCTGATCACCATGCTTGGTGGATACATCCAAAAGATGGTTCTTTTATGATTGATGGTAATGATGGTGGTTTAAACATAACCCATGATGGTGGTAAATCATGGCGATTTATTGGAAACCTCCCAGTTGCACAGTTTTATCATATAAATGTTGATAATGAGTTTCCTTATAATGTATATGGAGGTATGCAAGATAATGGTTCTTGGAGAGGTCCTGCTTATGTATGGAAATCGCAAGGAATACGTAATTCATACTGGCAAGAAATAAGCTTTGGTGATGGTTTTGATGTGGTTCCTGATCGTGATGATTCTCGTTATGGATGGACTATGAGTCAACAAGGATTTGTTTCAAGGTATGATTATTTAACCGGAAATAATTATACTGTTAGACCAACACATCCTAACCCTGAAATTAAGCTGCGCTTTAACTGGAATTCTGCCATTAATATTGACCCTTTTAGTAACTCTACTATTTATTTTGGTAGTCAATTTGTACATAAATCAGTAGATAAAGGGCTTACTTGGGAAATTATTTCTCCTGACTTGACTACTAATGACAAAAATAAATTAAAACAATCTGAAAGTGGCGGATTAACAATGGATGCAACTGGTGCAGAAAACCATTGTACAATTTTAGTGGTAGAACCATCTCCTTTAGAAAAGGATATGTTATGGGCAGCTACAGATGATGGACAAGTGCAAATTACTCGCAATGGAGGTAAAAATTGGACTAACGTTTCAACAAATATCAAAGGGTTACCAGCAAATAGTTGGATAACACAAATTAAAGCCTCAAACAAAAATAAAGGAGAAGCTTTATTAGTTGCTAATGATTATCGTAGATTTAACTACAAACCTTATGCATATCGTACTAAAAACTATGGTAAAACTTGGGAACGTATAGTAAATGAAAATGATGTTGAAAGTTATGCTTTATGTATTGTTGAAGATATTGTAAATCCTAATTTATTATTCTTAGGTACAGATGACGGATTATACATATCAATAAATGCTGGAAAAAAATGGATAAAATGGACTAACGGATTTCCTACTGTACCAGTAAAAGATTTGGTTATTCAACCAAGAGAACATGATCTAGTTATTGGAACTTTTGGAAGAGCTGCTTGGGTTTTAGATGACATTCGTCCTTTACGTAAGATGGCACAAAACAATCAAGTTTTAAGTAATAAAATTACATTATTCACTCCTCCAACCGCTTATCAAGTAGCTTATCAACAACCAACTGGAAGTAGATTTGGAGGTGATGCTTTATTTAATGGTAAAAATCGTGGAGGTGGAGCTATTATTTCATATTACATTAACAAACCTAAAAAAGAAAAAACTAAAAGCTCAAAGGTTAAGAAAAAGGGAGATAAGAAACCTACAATAAAATACGATTCTATAAAATTTAATTTTTATCAAGGAAATAGGCTGATTAGAACTCTTAAAAGAAAAACACCTAAAAAAAGTGGGGTGCACAAACTTACTTGGTATATGAATGAAAAAGGAGTTAGTCGCCCATCAAGAAGAATCTCTAAATCAAAAAGAGAACCATCAGGTGTTAGAGTTAAACCCGGAGTGTATCGCGTAGTTGCTAGCTTTGGCAATGATACTTCGGAAAAGAACATAACTGTAGCGTTTGATCCAAGACTATCAATAACAACTTCAGCAATCAATCAAAAATATAACAATGCTAAAGCCTTAGAGAAAGATCAACAAACAATGGCTAATGCAGTAAAACAATTGATTGAAAGCAAAAAGATAGCTAACAACTTTAAATTAAAGTTATCTAAAAAAGATAAAAAGCTGTATAAAGAAGCTATCAATAAATCAAAAGACGTTGTTAAAAAAATTGATACTTTAATTTCTATATATCTTGGTAAAGTTGATAAACGTCAAGGTATAACCAGAAACCCTGAAATAACAGTTAATCAACAATTAGGAACCGCAAGATGGTATGTTAACAGTAGATTTGGAGAACAAACTAATACAGAACAACAATTAATTACCAATTTTAAAAATGCGCTTACTAAAGCCTTAAAACAAACAAATGATTTCTTTATTAATGATTGGAAAAATTATAAAAACTCAGTTGAAAAAATTACAATTTCTCCATTTAAGAAAACACATACTTTTGAAACAGAATAAATTCTTTATAAATTTACTGTATTCATTAAAAAATCACCCTATTCGGGTGATTTTTTAATGAAAGCTATTATTTACTTTTACTACAACTCTTAATACCCTTTTTGTTATGTTTAAGTAACTACTATTTCAAACTCCCTTAATATATAAGCTCTAGCAAAAAAATATACTTTTTAGTAGTACATAAATATATTTTTCGCGAAAATTAGACACAAACCTTGAGTGTCTTTAAACGTTCAGGGCTTATTAAATTTTAAATTTTTTATTATGAAAAAATCAATTTTAAAATTAGGGAAAACTTTAAGTAAAACAGAACAAAAAATAATTAATGGTGGAGGTGACCCTTTTTGCCTAAGTTACTGCTGGGACAGTGTAAATGGTCAAATAAACAGTAATAAACCTGGGTGTCACCCAAGATGTACTAGGTATATTTTATAATCACATAACATTTTACTAATAAGTAAATAGAGGCTACTATAAATTAGTAGCTTCTATACATTTTCGACAAAAAACTGAATAAAAACACATAACTATAAATGGGTTTTAACTACAAAACTCATGAAAGTAAATAAGTAAAACTATATATTTTATTTTTTAATAGAAACCTGTTTAAAATACTTTTAAGCAGGTTCTTTTTTTAGAAGCTAATGAAATTACTATTTTTACATTCAATAAAAAAAGGAAAATCAACATAATGAAGAAAATTTATTTAACTCTTATAGTAGTTGTCATTTCATTAAAAATAGTAGCTCAAAAAAACCCTGCAAAAGAACTAGGTGCTTGGTATATGTATAATGGATCTCATCAATTATCTGAAAAATTCAGTTTAAAAACAATGGCACATTTCCGTTTCTTTGAAATTGGAGATGATATGCAACAATTCATTAGTCGATTTGGGGTTAATTATAAAATCAACAAAAACTTAAGCGCAACATTGGGGCATTCTTATTTAAATACTGATAACACATTTGGTATTGATGGTGGCTCTTTTAATGAACATAGAATTTATGAAGACTTTAATATAAAACATAAAGTTTCTAAACTTGGTTTTGCTCACCGTTTGAGGTTTGAACAACGCTTTTTCAATTCAATTACAGGGCATTTTGTACGTTATCAATTAGGACTAAACTACCCATTATCTAGCAAATGGTCAACATATTTATTTAATGAAATTTTCTTCGATTTTGATGGGCAAGCATATAATCAAAATTGGTTAGGAACTGGTTTTTCTTATAAACTTTCTAGCTCCGTTAAATTGAAAGCAGGGTATATGAATATTATGATTAATAACACAAATCTTGATAGAATCCAATTAGGTATTATCATTAACACAAATCACCAGAAAAAGAAATAAACATATTTTATATACCTTAGCCCAAACTAATTACTATTTATGGAAACACCTCTTTTTACTAATGATGCAATTGTATTTGGAATTCTAATGGTTTCATTAGGTTTTGTCTTTTATACAGAATCTAAAAAATCAGGATTTTGGTCTAAATTTTATAAAATAGTACCTGGCGTTTTAATGTGTTATTTAATCCCTTCTATTTTTAATTCTATGGGGTGGATTTCAGCAGAAAAAACGCAAACTTATTTTATTGCTAGTAGGTATTTACTTCCAGCTTCATTAGTTTTAATGACTTTAAGTATCGATTTAAAAGCTATTTTTAACTTAGGACCTAAAGCTTTAATTATGTTTTTTACAGGAACCATTGGTATTATAATCGGTGGACCTATAGCTATTTTATTGGTTTCCCTTTTTTCACCAGAAACTGTTGGAGGTGTTGGATTTGATGCTGTTTGGAGAGGTCTTTCTACACTTGCTGGTAGTTGGATTGGTGGTGGTGCAAACCAAGCTGCTATGCTAGAAATATACCAATATAATCAAGCTAGTTATGGGAAAATGGTATTGGTTGATATTGTTGTTGGAAATATTTGGATGGCTATTTTATTAATTGGAATTGGTAAAAATAATAAAATAAATAAATGGTTAAAGGCAGATACCACAGCTATTGAAGAGTTAAAAGATAAAGTATCTTCTTTTACTTCAAATATAACTAGAGTTCCTTCATTAGCTGATTTAGTAATTATTTTAGCTTTAGCATTTGGTGCAGTTGGTCTTGCTCATTTTGGTGCAGATAATATATCTAGTTATTTAGTCAATAATTTTGAATCAGTAGCTGATAAAACTTCCTCTTTATCCTCTTTTTCTTCTAAATTCTTTTGGATGGTTACAATTGCTACTATCATTGGTATTCTTTTATCTTTTACCAAAGCTAAAAATTATGAAGGAGCTGGTGCCAGTAAAATAGGAAGTATTTTTATTTATATTTTAGTTGCTACCATTGGTATGAAAATGGACTTAACGAGTATTCTAGATAACCCAGGATTACTTGTGGTAGGTGTTGTTTGGATGTCTATTCATGCAGGTTTATTGATATTAGTAGCTAAATTAATAAAAGCGCCTTATTTCTTTTTAGCTGTAGGAAGCCAGGCCAACGTTGGTGCTGCAGCCAGCGCTCCTGTAGTAGCTGCCGCTTTTCATCCATCATTAGCAACAGTTGGGGTTTTACTTGCTGTTTTTGGGTATGTAGTTGGAACCTACGGAGCCATGTTATGTACAATTTTAATGGAAATAGCCTCGAAAGCTTAGTAGATTTCCTCATATTTGCAACTCAAAATTTTTAATTCAATGAAAAAACTTTTAATCGTTTTAGTATTTACATTTACTGCTATAGCTTGTTCTTCTAAAAAACAAGGAAACATGATTGTTAAAGGGCAAATTAAAGGTCTTAAAAAAGGAACTTTATATCTTCAAAAAATGAAGGATACAGCATTAATCACTGTTGATTCTGTTGCTTTGTTAGGAAATGACATGTTTACTTTAACTGATAATGTAGAATCTCCTGTAATGTATTACCTTACTTTTAATGGAAATACAAATGATAAACGTTTATTATTTTTTGGAGAAAAAGGAGAAATTACAATTAACGATAACGTTGAAGAATTTGGATTTAAACCTGTAATAAAAGGATCAAAGAACCAAGAAGTTTTAGATAATTACAATAAGGTTGATAAACGCTTTACTGACCAACGTTTAGATTTTATTAAACAAGATTTTGAGGCTAAACAAGCACAAGATGAAGAATTAATTAAAAAACTTGAAGCTGACTATAAAAAAATGGTTCGTCGTAGGTTTTTATTTACTACAAATTTTGCAATTGCAAACCCTGATAGTGAAGCTGCTCCATATATAGCGCTAACTCAATTATTTGATGCCAATATTAAGTTACTAGATACAATAAATAATAGCTTAACAGACAAGGTAAAGAATTCACCATATGGTAAACGTTTACAAAAGTTTATTACTGATATAAAAATCAAAGAGCAGAAATAATTTTACGCTACTAAAAGTAAAAAAGACCAGTGATTAAATAATCACTGGTCTTTTTTATGGAATAACTATTTTTATTTAAAATAGTCTATTTAAATTATTAGTAAGTTTTAAAATCCTTCAGAAATATCCTTTAATCCTCTTGGATTTAAAATAGTAATGTCTTTACCTTTCAAACTAATTAATTTGTTCTTTTTAAATTCAGAAAGTAATCGAATGGCTGATTCAGTAGCAGTTCCAATAATGTTGGCTATATCTTCCCTTGAAAAATTAACATCAATAGCTCCTTCACTATTTTTTAAAAACCTTTCGTCTAAATATAATAACGTTGCTGCTAAACGTTGCTTCACTGTTTTTTGTGCCATGTCAACAATAACATTATCCGCATTTTTTAATGATAAAGCCATGTTCTTTAAAATCTCCATGGTAAAGTTTTGATTTTTCTCTAAATCTTTTATAATTTCTTCTTTAGGAATAAAACAAACCTCCATATCATTAACTGCTATTGCCTTTAAATTTGAAGTTTCATTATTTATCAAACTGCGTTCTCCGAGTAAATCTCCTTTTTTAATCAAATGAACTATTTGATCACGTCCATTATCACTCATTTTAGAAACCTTACAAACACCATCTTTTATACAAAACACCCCATTTATATGTTCACCTTCTTCAAATAAAACTTCGCCTTTTTTTATTAATTTTGAAGTTTTACATCCAGAAATCCTTACTAATTCATCTTTTGTTAATGCCTTTAAAGAATTAAATTGACGAACAATACATTGCTCACATTTACTCATAATGTGCCCTTTTTGAGATTAATCAAAGGTACTAAAAAGCTGACAAATATCATATTTTATACTAACATAATAATAGACCTTTGCCCTAGGCAAACGAGTAAATTATGGAAAGTAAAAAATGTTTTCACTGTGGTAACAAGTGCGAGGCAGAAACTATTACTATTAATGAAAAATCATTTTGTTGTAATGGTTGTAAAACTGTTTACGAAATTTTTTCAGACAATGATTTAACCTGCTACTACGACTTTCAAAACAGTCCTGGAGCTATTCCTGATGAAATTAAAGGAAAATACGACTTTTTAACAAATAATGATATTGTTGAAAAGTTAATAGAATTCAATGATGGTAACATTCAAGTTGTGAACATGTATATTCCTCATATACATTGTAGCTCATGTATATGGATTTTAGAAAACTTACACAAACTTCAAAAAAACATAACTACATCTCAAGTTAATTTCCCTAAAAAAACTGTTAGAATTACCTACAACGTAACTAACACAAATTTAAAGGAAGTTGTTTTATTATTAAGTTCAATAGGATACGAACCCTATATTAGTTTAGAAGATTATGAAGTAGGTAAAAAACAAGTAAATAGAAGTTTATTATATAAACTTGGAATTGCTGGTTTTGCTTATGGAAATGTAATGTTTTTATCTTTTCCTGAGTATTTCGAAGTCTCTGAGTTTTGGTTAGAGCAATACAAAAATGTTTTTAGGTGGTTAATGTTTGCTTTTTCATTACCCGTTATATTCTATGCCAGTCAGGACTATTTTGTCTCGGCTTATAAAGGAATACGATCAAAAATATTAAATATTGATGTTCCTATTGCATTAGGTTTATTGGTATTATTTATAAGAAGTACTGTAGAAATTGTTTTCAATATAGGTACTGGTTTTTTCGACAGTTTAACCGGACTTGTATTTTTCCTTTTACTTGGTAAGTTTTTTCAGCAAAAAACATATAATTTTTTATCCTTTGAGCGAGATTACAAATCTTATTTCCCAATTGCTGTAACACAAATAACTAAAGATGGTAAAGAAGAAAACACTCAAATTTATAACATAAAAAAAGGAGACCGATTACTTATAAGAAACCAAGAATTAATTCCTGTAGATGGTATTTTAATCAATGGAAATGCGCAAATAGATTATAGCTTTGTTACTGGTGAAGCCAATCCTGTTTCAAAAAAATCGGGAGACAAAATATTTGCTGGAGGAAAACAACTTTACGGTAGTATAGAAATGGAAGTTTTAAATTCTGTTTCTCAAAGTTACTTAACTCAATTATGGAGTAATGATGTATTCCAAAAAGATAAAAACTCTACTTTTAAAACTTTAACGGATAGTATTGGAAAGAACTTCACTATTGCTGTACTGTCCATTGCTTTAATAACTACATTATTTTGGTTTTTCTACGACTCAAGTAAAGCTTTAAATGTATTTACAGCAGTTTTAATAATTGCTTGCCCTTGTGCAATTGCTTTGGCAGCTCCATTTACATTAGGTAATCTATTACGTATTTTTGGCAAACGAAAATTCTATCTTAAAAACGCTACAGTTATTGAGCAACTGGCAACTATTAATAGCATAATTTTTGATAAAACCGGGACTTTAACAACTAACAAAGAAAATAATATTACTTATGATGGAATAGCATTAAACAGTGAACAAAAATCAATATTAAAAAGCTCTTTAAGATCATCAAATCATCCATTAAGTAGAATACTTTATACTTCTTTTAAGAACGAAAAAAATATTTCATTTGATAATTATCATGAATACATAGGAAAAGGTATTGAAACTTCTTACCAACAAACAACATTAAAAATTGGATCATCCTCTTTTGTTCAAAACAAATCAGAATCTACCAATTTAGACACTTCTGTTCACATTAGTATAAACGATGAATATAAAGGTAAATTTCTTTTTAAAAATGCTTATAGAAAAGATGTTGAACCAGTATTTTCTTCTTTAAAAGACAATTATGAACTAGCTGTAGTATCTGGAGATAATGAAGGTGAAAAAAGTTATTTACAAAATTTTTTACCCTCAATTACAACTTTACTATTCAACCAAAAACCTGAAGATAAATTAAATTATGTTAATGATCTTCAGCAACAGAATAAAAAAGTAATGATGGTTGGTGATGGATTAAATGATGCTGGAGCCTTGGCCCAAAGTAATGTTGGAATTGCTCTTTCTGAAAATATTAATGTGTTTTCACCTGCCTGTGATGCTATTTTAGATGCTTCAAAATTTCATCAGATAACCAATTACATTAAAGCTTCAAAAACAGCTATTAAAATTATAAAATACTGCTTTTT
>JBELFC010000121.1:0-9919 GCA_042093175.1 Tenacibaculum sp.
TTAATAGTTTTATAAATTAAGTAACTATATATTAGTTTAATGCTTAGTTTTGCTAGAAAAATATTATGATATTGAAAAACTTAAAATTTGTAATAGCGTTTATTTGTAGTATAAATGTTTTTTCTCAAGAATATAATTTGCCAAGTGGACCCGTTGGTGGAGGAATAGGATATTCAAAAGTAATTAATGATACTTCAGGTTTTTATAGTGTTTCTAACTATGGAGATTTAGTTGTAGCGCTTAAGAGTAAACAAAAAATATACGTAAACGGTACAATTGAGGTTCCGGAAAATGCCATAATAAACATTCCTAATGGAGTTGTTTTAGCAGGTAATAGAGGAACAAAAGATACAGAAATTAGTAAGATAATTAAATCTATAGGTAATTTATCAAGTGATCCATTTATTATAACCAAAGGGATAGTAAGGATAACTGGTTTAATAATTGAGGGACCTTATAAAGATGTTAAAGCTGTAGATATACTTTCAAGAGGAATAAGTTCACGTGGAGAAGGTTTAGAAGTTGATAATTGTGAATTATTAGGATGGCCAAATTCAGCGATAGAATTAAAAACAGGTAAAACTACTAAAATACATCATAATTTTATACACCATAATTCACGAACTGGTTATGGTTATGGTGTTGAAGTAGATGGGGATTCAACACCACTTATTGCATATAATAAATTTGATTATAATAGACATAGTATTGCTGGATCTGGTAAATCAGGGCAAAAATATACTGCTGCATATAATTTGATTTTACCAAATGGAGAAGATCATAGTTTTGATATGCATTCTAATAAATATAATAATGACCCAAATAATGATTGTTTTTATTTAGATCCAACATGTAATTTTGCAGGGAATTCAGTACTAATTCATAATAATACTTTTCTATATAAAGGAGATAGACCAGATGTTAACTCTTTACCAGAATCTACTTACCCAACAATTAAAATAAGGGCTATTCCACAAAATCAAGCAACTATTTATAATAATTATTTTTCTGATTCTTCAAGAAAGCATGCGGTTAAAATCCAAATGACTGCAATCGAAAATAAAGTTATAGAACAAGAATATGCAAAAGGAGATTTTAATAACGATGGTTTAATAGATTATTTTCGGGCAGATAGAGGTATATGGTGGGTGAATTATGGAGGTACTCAAAATTGGGTAAAATATTCAACAAGTGGTTATAAACTTGATAATTTAATTATAAAGGATTTTAATAATGATGGTTTTGATGATATAATGCATCATGTATCTGATGATAAATGGACCGTTTCATATGGAAGTTTAAATGGTACTTCATCATGGGAAGATATTAATTCATCTAACAGTCATGAAAATAAATATCCCTTAGAAAAGGATATCTCGTTGACTTATTCAACTCCAACTACTAAAGGTTGGAATCATTGTTATGGTGATATTGATAATTCTAAATATAACATGAATGTGAATAATAATAAGTTTAACTCAACTATAACTATGATGTATGTTTCATGGAGTGGACGAAGTAATTGGAATATTATTTCTTCTTCATTATTTTATGGGGCAGATCAACCAATACTATTAGGAGATTTTAATGGTGATGGTAAAACTGATCTTTTTAGAGGAGATGGTGAAAATTGGTTAGTTTCATGGAGCGGAATGTCTGAATGGAAAATATACACATCTAGTGGTTATAAGAGTAACGATCTTGTTATTAGAGATTATAATAATGATAATTATTCAGATGTATTAAGACAAGTGGATGGGAATTGGTGGCAGGTTTCTGAGGGAAGTGCTAATGGAACTAGTGAATGGAAAAGTATATATAATGGACCCTATACAAATGAAGAGCACGTTAAAGATTTTGATGGAGATGGAATAGAGGATACGTTTACCGCAAATGGAATAAATTGGACTACAGTTTTAAGTACCTCTAACTCTGAGGTTGTATTAGGAGCAAGTGGTTATTTAATAAATGATTTGAAATTTGGGGATTTTGATGGAGATGGAATAACAGATATTTTGCATATGGGGAATCCACCAAAGTATAACCGTAGTTATTATAAATCTCAAGAGGCTAAAGAAAAAGATGAAGTAATAAATAGTACAAAACAAAAAAGGTTACCCCTAACAAAAAAGGGGGAATATATAATATACCCTAATCCAACTTCAGAAAGAATAATTATAGATTTACCTATTCATAAGAAGTATAAGTTTAATCTGTTTGATAGTCAGGGTAAATTACTTCTACAGTTTTCTGAACATTGTGTTAAAAAGGAGATTGATATTTCAAATTTTAGTAAAGGCCTTTATTTGTTGCATATCATAGATGATGAATTAACAGTTAGTAAAAAAGTATTAATTTCAAATAAGAAATAAATACTTAAATAGAAAAGAGCAGTTTATTAATTCAATTTATAGTTAATAAATTGCTCATCTAAAGCTTTTAGAAACTCATTAGAAATTTTAATTTTTGTTGTTCTACTTGGTAAATTTAATTCTATTTTTTCATCAGCGTCCCATATCGTAAAATTTAACCCTTGTGATCCTTTATTAAGGGCAAATAAATGTTGTAAATCTTTAATGATACCTTCTTTAACCTTGTCTAAAGGCATTGTAATAGTGATTTTTTTACACATCTTATCCATGATGTCATGAAGTAAATTAAAATCTGTAAAAGAAACTCTAGGGTCTCCTTTTACCCCTTCTTTGTTTGTCCAACCAGGTTTAATCATAGTTTTTACAAATAAGAATGAATTTGGAACCAAAAAGTGTTTAAATCTTAAATACTCTTCACCAAAAACTCTAAACTCATAACTATCATTATAGTCTTCAACAATAAATGAAGCCCATCCTTTACCAGCTTTAGATACTCGATGTTGAACATCGGTAACAATTCCTGCAAAAGTTAAAGCCAAACCTTCATATTTAGCAATATCTTTAAAATGTGAAAGAGAAGCATTACAAAATTTTAATTCATTTTTAAAATCATCTAAAGGGTGAGCAGAAATATACATTCCAATTACTTCTTTTTCTTTGGCTAATAATTCCATTGTACCCCATGTTTCGCATTCAGGAATAATAGGTTCGGGTAGTTCAACAGCAGAGGCTTCCCCAAATAATGAAACTTGCGAAGAATTTTCATTTTCTTGAAATTTATTACCAAAACGAAGTGCTTTTTCTAAAAAAGTTTGATTTTTTTCGTCTTCAACAAAGTATTGTGCTCTATGTGTATTAGCAAAAGAATCAAAACCGCCTGCTAAAATTAACCCTTCAAAAGCTTTTTTGTTGGCTACACGTAAATCTACACGTTTGGAAGCATCGAAAATAGAATTGAAATTTCCATTTTCTCTACGTTCATCAATAATAGCTCTTACAGCATTAGCACCAACTCCTTTGATAGCAGCCATTCCAAAACGAACGGCACCTTCTTTATTTACCGAGAATTTAGAAAATGATTCATTAATATCTGGACCTAAGACTTCTAGTCCCATACGCCTACATTCTTCCATAAAAAATGATACAGATTTTATATCATTCATATTATTAGAAAGTACTGCAGCCATATATTCAGCAGGGTAATGGGCTTTTAAATATGCAGTTTGGTAGGCAATCCAAGCATAACATGTAGAGTGAGACTTGTTAAAGGCGTAAGAAGCGAATGCTTCCCAGTCTTTCCAAATTTTCTCTAATTTCTCTTCATCATGTCCGTTAGTTTTTGCCTGTTCAACAAATTTTGGTTTCATTTTAGCCAAAACAGCAATTTGTTTTTTACCCATGGCTTTACGAAGTACATCGGCTTCACCTTTTGTAAAATCTGCTAGTTTTTGAGATAAAAGCATTACTTGCTCTTGATAAACTGTAATTCCATATGTTTCAGCTAAGTACTCTTCCATAACAGGAAGGTCATATTCTATTTCTTCATCTCCATGCTTTCTTCTAATAAAAGAAGGAATATATTCTAAAGGACCTGGCCTGTATAAGGCATTCATGGCAATTAAATCGGCAAAAACTGTAGGTTTCAGTTCTCGCATATATTTTTGCATCCCTGCAGATTCATATTGAAAAATACCAATAGTCTCTCCACGTTGGAATAATTCGTATGTTTTTACGTCATCAATAGGGAAATTTTCAGGATCTAAATCTACATCATGTCTAGCTTTAACAATCTTAACAGTATCTTTAATAAGGGTTAATGTTTTTAACCCCAAGAAATCCATTTTTAAAAGCCCTGCACTCTCAACTACCGAGTTGTCAAATTGAGTAACATACATGTCTGAATCCTTGGCAAGAGCTACAGGTACAAACTTTGTAATATCATCTGGTGTAATGATAACACCACAGGCATGTATACCAGTATTACGAACTGAACCTTCTAAAATTCGTGCTTTATTAATAGTTTCTGCCATTAAATCAGAACCATTAGACAAGCGCTTTAATTCGTTAACTAATTCAATTTCTTCAGAACGAAGCTTTTCTTTTAATCCTTTCTCATCTAAAGAAAAGATTTTTTTTAACTTCATTCCAGGAATTAATTTGGCAATTCGATCGGCTTCAAATAAAGGTAAATCTAATACTCTGGCCGTATCTCTAATAGATGACTTAGCAGCCATGGTACCATAAGTGATAATTTGAGCTACTTGATTTGCTCCGTATTTATCAATTACATAGTCCATTACTCGGCTTCTTCCTTCGTCATCAAAATCAATATCAATATCGGGCATTGATACACGTTCAGGATTTAAGAAACGCTCAAAAAGTAAATCATACTTAATTGGATCTATATTGGTAATCCATAAACAAAAAGCCACTACACTACCAGCGGCTGAACCACGCCCAGGACCAACAGAAACATCCATGTTTCTAGCTTCTCGAATAAAATCTTCTACAATTAGGAAATATCCAGGATACCCGGTTTTTTCAATAACTTCAAGTTCAAAATCTAAACGCTCACGGATACTTTCAGTAATTTCTCCGTATCGCTTTTTTGCACCTTCATATGTTAAATGACGTAAAAAATTATTCTCACCACGTTTACCTCCATCTTCGTTATCTTTTTCATCTCTAAACTCCTCAGGAATATCAAAGGCAGGTAATAATACATCACGAGCTAAGGTAAATGGCTCAACTTTATCTACTATCTCTTGGATATTTATAATTGCTTCTGGAAGATCAGCAAATAAGGTTTTCATCTCTTCTGAAGACTTGAAGTAATATTCGTCATTAGGTAAACCATAACGATATCCTCTACCTCTTCCTTTAGGTGTTGCTTGTTTTTCACCATCTTTAACACATAATAAAATATCATGTGCATTGGCATCTTCTTTTCCTAGATAAAAAGTATTGTTTGTAGCAACGACTTTTACATCATGTTTCTTAGAAAATTCTAAGAGTGTTTTGTTTACTACTTTTTCATCTTCTTGCCCGTGTCGCATTAATTCGATGTATAAGTTTTCACCAAATTGTTCTTTCCACCAAAGCAAAGCTTCTTCTGCTTGAGCTTCTCCTACATTTAATATTTTACTAGGAACTTCTCCATAGAGGTTTCCTGTTAAAACAATAACATCTTCTTTATATTTCTCTATAACATTTCTGTCAATTCGTGGAACGTAGTAAAAGCCGTCAACAAAAGCTATAGAAGACATCTTTGCTAGGTTATGATACCCTTTTTTGTTTTTAGCTAATAGTACAACTTGATGTCCATTGTCTTTTTGACTTTTATTGGTATGATCTGTACAAACATTAAATTCACAACCTATAATTGGTTTTATAATTTGCCCTTTTGGTTCTTCTCCATTTTCAATAGCCTCTTTATTAGCAGCATCGATTGATTTATTATGATTTAATACCGCTTGAACAAAATGAAAGGCAGCCATCATATTACCCGTATCAGTCATGGCAATTGCAGACATATTGTCTTTTGCAGCTGCTTTTATGATGTTTCCAATTTGTATGGTAGATTGAAGAACCGAGTATTGAGTGTGATTGTGTAAATGAGCAAACTGAACATCTTTTAAAGTTGCTAGTCCTTCAGAGGTTGAAATAGTATTGCTAGCTTCCTCTTGAGAAGAATTTTGCTTGCGTATTTTTTCACTTTCTCTTTTAAGATTTAAATGTTTTAACCCGATTACTTTAATTGGCATTGGGTTTACTTCCGAAAAACGTTTAAAGTAATCAGAAGGAACATCAAGCTTTTCTTCAGTATATTGACGTAAACGGATAAGTTCTAAAAAACATCTTGTGGTAGCCTCTACATCGGCAGTAGCATTGTGGGCTTCTCCAAATCCGCTACCAAATAAATGTTTATGTAATTCGGTAAGTGTTGGTAATTTAAATTTACCTCCACGTCCTCCTGGTATTTGACAAAGTGTTGCTGTGTGCTCTGTACAGGTGTCTAAAACAGGTAATTCTGTTAAATTATTTGTAACTCCTAAACGATGGAATTCACATCCCATGATATTTACATCAAAACCTACATTTTGACCAACAACAAATTTTGTTTTTCCTAATGCTTCATTAAATAATTGTAATCCTTCATCTAAAGAAATACCTTGTTCAATAGCTAAATCAGTTGAAATACCATGAATACGTTCAGCATCATAAGGAATGTTAAATCCATCAGGCTTTATAAGAAAATCATTATGCTCAATTAAATTACCCATTTCATCATGCAATTGCCATGCAATTTGAATACATCTAGGCCAATTATCAGTATCAGTAATTGGAGCATTCCAACTTTTTGGTAATCCAGTAGTTTCAGTATCAAAAATTAAGTACATCGGTATAGTTTTCTTATTGAAGAATTTCAAAAAACAATGTGTAAAAATACAAAGAATTTACAATGTTTTCTCTAGAAGTTATTAACGATTAATTTTATAGGGAGAATACTGTTTTTTAGTTAGCTGAAACCTGTGTTAGTTGGTATGTTATCAAGATGTTAAGTTTTAAATAAATAGAAAAAAATCGATAAATTATCAGTTAATAAAAGTATATTTGCGCTTTAATATAATATTTTTTACAATGAAACAAGGAACAGTAAAGTTCTTCAATGAATCTAAAGGTTTTGGATTTATTACAGAAACAGGATCAAACACAGAGCACTTTGTACACGTATCAGGTTTAATCGATGAGATTAGAGAAGGTGATACAGTTGAGTTTGAACTAAAAGAAGGAAAAAAAGGATTAAACGCAGTTAGCGTTAGAGTGATATAATTTTCACACTGATTTTATTTTCTTAAGAGCTTGTTTTTCAGGCTCTTTTTTTTGTTTTAAATAGATTGTGTATTTATAGTTGTATATGAAAAATATTTTATAAATTTGCGCACTTAATTAATAATCAAGGTACGTGTACCTTACAAATTAAAATTATGCCTGTAAAAATTAGATTACAAAGACACGGTAAGAAAGGAAAACCATTTTACTGGGTAGTAGCTGCAGATTCAAGAGCTAAAAGAGATGGACGTTTCTTAGAGAAATTAGGAACTTACAATCCAAACACTAACCCTGCTACCATCGATTTAGATGTTGATGGAACTGTACAATGGTTACAAAATGGAGCACAGCCAACTGATACTGCTAGAACAATTTTATCTTACAAAGGAGCTTTATTGAAAAACCATTTAGCTGGTGGAGTAAAAAAAGGAGCTTTAACTGAAGAGCAAGCTGAAGCAAAATTCACTGCTTGGTTAGATGAAAAAGCTGGTAAAGTAGCTGGTAAAGTTGATGGTTTAGCTAAAGCTCAAGCTGATGCTAAAGCAAAAGCATTAGAAGCTGAAAAAGCTGTTAATGAAGCGCGTATCGCTGCTAACAGTCCTGCTGTAGATAGTGAGGATACTGTAGCAGAAAGCGGAGCAGATAGCGAAGAATAAAAACTATAGAACGATGATGCAAAAAGAAGAATGCTTTTATCTTGGCAAAATCGTTAAAAAACATAGTTTTAAGGGCGAGGTAGTTATTAAGTTAGATACTGATGAGCCTGAACTTTATAGAAATTTGGAATCAGTTTTTGTCGATTTAGGCAATAACTTGATTCCATTTTTTATTGAAAAATCATCTTTAAGTAAAAGCACCATGTTTCGTGTTAAATTTGAAGATGTAAATACTGAGCAAGACGCAGATGCTATTATGCGTGCAGGTATTTATTTACCATTAAACTTATTGCCTAAGCTTACCGGAAATAAATTTTATTATCATGAAGTAATTGGTTTTACTGTTATAGATACTAATTTTGGTGAGGTAGGTGAAATACAAAGTATTAATGATACTTCAGCTCAACCTCTATTTGAGATAGATAGAGATGGGAATGAAGTTTTTATCCCTATGATAGATGATTTTATCAAAAAAATAGATAGAGATAATAAAATTGTTGAAGTTACTACACCAGAAGGTTTAATAGATTTATACTTAGATTAAAAAACAAATAATATCTTATTATTAAAAATATAAAGAGAAAAGTAAAACAAAAATAAGGGGAAAACTTTTTTTTGTAAGCTTACATATTCTTTATTCTTATAACATCGGTAATTTGGTAAGATATTCCGTTAAAGTTTTTTTTAATAAGAACGTTTTCTAACCAATAAACAGATCCCCTATAAAATAATGGGAAAAGTAAAAACTTTTCGCGCTTCTTTTTAGAAGAATATGTAGCTTTTTTTTTAAATAATCTCATTTTAGTTTGGTTTGATTAAAAAAAAGGCTTGGTAATTATGGCGCGAAACTAGTTAATTTGATTTAGTTTTAAAAAAAACAAAAGTTAAATTTTAGGGGGTAAAAGTTAAAAAATGTATTCAAAGAGGCTATCCTTATTACCTTCATGAATTTCTTTTAATCCAACATAGTTAAACCCAATTTTTGTTAATAATCTTTTTGATGCTTGGTTTTCAGGCATTGTAAAAGCTATAATTTTATCTTGCTTTAAAATTTCTTTAGTGTATTTCATAATACATTCAGTAGCCTCAGAAGCATAGCCTTTACCTCTTCCAATAGGTAGAAATGCATAACCTACATCATAATAATTAGTTTTTTCTCTACTTAGTAAGCTTGAAACTCCAATTGGAATATTTCTTTCTTTTTCGTAAACAGTAAAAAAACCTAGCCCATCTTTACATAAGTTTGGAATCATTTTTTGTTGTAAAAAAGTATGGGTTTCTTCTACTGATTTTAAGTTTTTATCATTGATGTTTTTAATAAAATCAGGGTCATTAAATAGTTCAAAATAAAAGGGAGCATCATTTGCTACGACCATTTTTAATGTTAGTCTTTCTGTACTCAATATCATGATTTAAAAATAGATAAATTCATTTAAAAATGTACTTTTGTTTCTTTAAATTATAAGAAATGAGTTTACTACAGGAATTACAAGAAAGAAGTGGAAATCAATGTGAGTTGTGTGCTGCAAATAATGATTTAAAAATATATGAAGTGCCACCAATTTCAACAGGAGGTGTAGATGGTAGTATACTAGCTTGTGGTACTTGTATAGGGCAAATTGAAGAACCAGAAACTACAGATGCAAATCATTGGCGTTGTTTAAATGATAGTATGTGGAGTGAGTTCAGAGCTGTAAAAGTGGTAGCATGGAGAATGTTACATCGTTTAAAAAATCAAGGATGGCCACAAGATTTATTAGATATGATGTATTTAGAAGATGAAGAATTACGTTTTGCTCAAGTTACTGGTGAACATTTAGATGAGAGTGAAAAAATAATACATCGTGATGTTAATGGAGCTATTTTAGAAGCAGGTGATAGTGTTGTACTGATAAAAGACTTAAAGGTGAAAGGATCAAGCATGGTAGCAAAACAAGGTACTGCTGTTCGTAGAATTTCTTTAGATCATGAAAATGCTAAGTATATTGAAGGAAAAGTAGGGCCTACTCAAATTGTAATCATTACAGATTATGTAAAGAAAATGGCTGAGAAAGAATA
>JBELFC010000122.1:0-9918 GCA_042093175.1 Tenacibaculum sp.
GTTTATGAGGTATGTTTATTCATTTTAAAAAGAACTCATTTAAGGTCCACACTGCTTAAATGTAGGTCCTGAACTACCTTTACAATAATATTCATTACAATTCCTGTTCACACCACCACAATCCATATCACTAGTACAAAGACTAATGCAGGATGGAGACATTCTTCCAGCTTTAATTGTTTGCAACTCTTTTTTATTAAGTAATCTAGTTGCAGAGTTTCTTAATTCTTTTAAACTTTTTTTCATTTTTTATCTAATAAAGTTAATAATAAATTGAAGTCTTCAATTTATAAACTTAAAATGTGTTTTAATTCACCCTTTTCGGGTGATATTGTCTGATTATTAATGTTTTATTGTTTTTGTTGATTTTATCAATCTTTGTATTTATATCCTTTGAGTACTTATACTCAGGTTACTTTTTCTAAAACGTTACTGCTCATTACTTATTAAACAAGCTTTCCAAATCTTCTATTTTTCCCCATACCTCCATTCATAAACATAAAAGTAATAGTGCAATAATGTGAGATACATATACTCACTCTATTCTTTTTCTTAAATAAAGTTATATAAAATATATACTAAGAAGCAGTGCAAAAAAACGAAATTAGTTTAGTGTTCGACGAATAGGAAGGAATTAGGTGTTTTTTGTGCAGTGAACATTTTTTACATTCGATTTAATCGATTGTAAGTTAAATATCTAATAGCCCGCTATTTTTATAAAAAACGAAAAACCCCTTATAAAATAAGGGGTTTTTAACTGTAGCGAAGAGCAGATTTGAACTGCCGACCTCAGGGTTATGAATCCTGCGCTCTAACCAACTGAGCTACCTCGCCTGATTGCGGGTGCAAATATAGGAGTTTTTTTGTTTCACACAACAAAAAAAAACAATTTTTTTTAAAAGAAATATTTGTATATATTGGCGGACAAACAAAAAAATAAATGAGTAAAGTTAAATTTGAATTAGAGTTTCCAATTCATGCTTCACCAAGCATGTTATATCAATATTTAGCAACACCAGCAGGATTAGAAGAATGGTTTGCTGATAGAGTGAATTCTAGAGGTAAATTAATTACCTTCATTTGGGATGACTCTGAGGAAGAGGCTAAAATAATGGCCAGTAAAACTGACGAACGCATAAAATTTAAGTGGACAGAAAGTGAAGGTGATGAAAGTTATTTTGAGTTTAAAATACAAGTTGATCCTATTACTAAAGATGTAGCCGTGCTTGTTACTGATTTTGCCGACGATGAAGACGATGCGGAAGAGGCCAAAATGTTGTGGACAAACCAAATTGAAGAATTAAAACACACTATTGGAGCTTAATAGAAAAAAGCATTAAAAAAACTCGACAATTTGTCGAGTTTTTTTATGCATAAAACTTACTTAAATTAGTAAGTTTGCATTTGTAAAAAATAAGTATAATGGTAAACTTTAACGGAACAATTATATCACCTAAAGAATTGCAAATATCTCATGAAAACAGAGCGTTTAAATATGGAGATGGGGTTTTTGAAACGATAAAGGTTGAAAATAATAGAGTTATTTTTTTTGAAGACCACTATTTTAGGTTAATGGCTTCAATGAGAATGTTACGTATGAAAATTCCTATGGAGTTTACTCTTGAGTTTTTACAAGATGAAATATTAAAAACGGTAAAGGAAAATATAACTCAAAACACTAGTAGTAGAGTAAAGTTAACAGTTTTTAGAAAAGATGGAGGCTTGTATACTCCAAAAACTAATGAAATTGATTATTTAATAGATGTTAAGCCAATTAGTTTAGAAGAAAAGGATAGCTATACCATTGATTTATATAAAGATTTTTACAACTATTCGGGATTATTGTCTACAGTAAAAACAACCAATAGAATGGTAAATACTTTGGCTTCAATTTTTGCAAAAGAAAATGATTTCGACAATTGTATTTTATTAAATGAGCGTAAAGGAGTTGTTGAGGTTACCAATGGAAATATATTTATAGTTAAAGGGAATACCATCAAAACACCAGCTTTAACTGAAGGTTGTATAAAAGGAGTAGTTAGAAAAAAAATAATAGAGATCGTTACTAAACATCCTGACTTTAGCATAGAAGAAACTACTATTTCTCCATTTGAAATTCAAAAAGCAGACGAAGTTTTTATAACAAATGCCATTGTTGGTATAACATCAGTTACGAACTACCGTAAAAAAACATTTGATAATTCAATTGCGCAAAAACTAAAAAATAGTTTAAAGGTTACTAGTTTAACAATGAGTTAATTTAGCTGCACATCACTAGGTGCATTTGCCCATATTTTATATTCACCACCTTTTTTTAGAAGCTGATCTTTCCAAAAGGTTTTGTTGTTTATAGCTAATATGTTTGGATATTTATTTTTAGAAATAAACCAAGAATTCGTGTTTAATTCATCATCTAATTGAGTAGGTTCCCATCCAGAATATCCTAAGAAAAAACGAATGTCACTAGGTTTTACTTTATGATTATTAAGGTGTTCTTTTAAGTAATTAAAGTTACCTCCCCAATATATACCATCTGTTACTTCTACGCTATTAGGTAACAATTCAGGAATTTTATGAATAAAATATAAGTTATCCTGTTCAACAGGGCCACCTTGGTATACGGTGAAATCACAATTAATATCTGGAACTAAATCACTAAGAGTATAATGTAAAGGTCTGTTTAAAATAAAACCAACAGAACTCGTCTCTGAATGCTCAGTGAGTAATACAATAGCTCTTTTAAAAGAATTGTCATTTAAAATAGAAGGTTCAGCTATTAATAATCTTCCTTTTTGAGGTTTTAATACATCCATAGACTTGTATTTGGAATACCAATATAAGTAAAAATTAATAAAATTTTAACATAATTAATAAAATAAGTTAACTTACAGCTTTTGAAGTGCTTCAATAACTTCTGTTCGTTTACGAACTGATACAGGTACTGTTTTATTATTTTGTAACACAATGTATCCTCCGTCAGATTTTATAAATTCTTTTACGTACTGTAAATTAATAAGATGGCTTTGGTGAACTCTTATAAAACCATATTCTTTAAGAATGTCTGAAAAATATTTTAACGTTTTCCCTACTAATATTTTTTGATGGTCAGCCATATAAAATTCTGTATAATTATTATCTGACTTACAATGCATAATATCATCTAAATTAACTACTATAATTTTATCTGATGAATGTAGAGAGATTTTTTTAGGACGTTGGTTAGGGTGTGATATCGATTCTTGTAAAACTGTTAATTGTTCTTTGTTTGGAATAATTTGAAGTTTTGCTTTTTCAATTGCGTTGGTTAAATCATCAGTTGAATACGGTTTTAAAACATAATCAATAGCAGCAAACTTAAAGGCTTTTATAGCATATTCATCACTAGCAGTAACAAAAATTACTTTTGAGGTTAAATTTGGGTGAATTTCTAGGATATCAAAACCAGTACCATCTCCCAACATAATATCTAAAAATAAAATATCGGGCTGTTTTTTTCTGAGTAATTTAGAAGCTTCAACTACACTTTTTGCTGTTCCTATAATTTCTATTTCTGGATGTTTCAATTCTAAATCATTTTGTAACATCTCTAGTGCAGAAGATATATCATCAATAAGAATAGCAGTGAGTTTATTCATTTTAAAAATCAGTTTTTAAAGGTATTTTAAACCAAACTTTAGTTCCTTTTACAGTATCGTTTTCTATTATTTCATCAATTTTTATAGAAATATTAGAAGTCAAGTTCTTAATACGTTCTTTAGTAACTTTAATGGCTAAAGAAGCATGATCATTTGTTTTTTTATTCTTTTTTGATTGATGAACGCCTATACCGTTATCAATAATTTCACAATGTAAGTAATTTTTAATATCATAAAACTTAATTGTTATTTTTCCTTCGCTAATATTTTTTATACCATGTTTAATGCTGTTTTCAATAAAAGGTTGAATAAGCATAGGAGGTATTAGAACTTCTTCAGCATCAAAAGAAAGTTTCGTTTCTATAGCATAAGTAAAGGTACTACTGCTCATTTGTTGTTCTAAAGAAATGTAGTTTTTTAAAGTAGCTATTTCTTCTGATAAATTAACTTCTTCTTTTCTTGAGGTATTTAGTATAGAACGTAATAGATTTGAGAATTTACTAATTGTAGTATTTAAATCGTCAAGCTTTCCTGAATTACCCAAAGCTTTTATTCCGTTAAGCACATTAAAAATAAAGTGAGGATTCATTTGAAGTTGTAAAGCCTTTTGCTCAAGAGAAAGTAGATGGTTTTCTATTTCTAGTTTCATGATTTTCTCTTTGTTTATCCTTCTTATTTTTTTGATGTATTTATAGGTAATATAAGCACTTAGTAGTAATAGTAATGAAATAGCTAGCCATTGAAACCAATTTTTTTTATAAAAAGGTTTGTCTATATAAAACTGAAAATGAATAGGTTTACTTTCTTGTTTATTTGCTGTTTTTGATTGAACAGAGAAGGTATAATTACCTGCTTTTAAATTAGCAAGGTTTACAGAGTTATTGTTGGACCAAGGACTAAAATCACCATTTAATTTATAACGATAATAAACTTTTTTAGGATTGTTTATATCAATTGATTTATAAGTAAAAGCTAAATGGTTTTTTCCAGGAGGTATTTGTAAAATTCCTTTATAACTGTTAAAGTTAATACTGTCAATAGTTTTATATACTACTTCAATATCTTCGAAAGAAATTAAAGGAATAGGGATTTCTTTTTGAAGTTTGTTTTCTTGTTTATAAACTCCTTTGTCACTGGTTCCAATCCAAATGTTACGTTGGTTATCTTGAAAAACAGTAGAAATAGCATTGGTTTCAAGAGTGTTGTATTTGTTTATTTTTCTGATAAATGAGAAGTCTAAATCTAAAACTTCTATACCATTACTATTTGAGTATATCCAAAATTGATTATTAATCTTTTTAACTCCTTTGATATTTTTTGTAGTAGAATGTATTGTTTTAATAGTGTCGTTTATAATTACTTTTAAACCGCTATTAAATGTACTAGCAATTATTTGTTTATTATGAATAATAAGAGCTGTGTAATTAGCTAAATCTATTCTTTTAAGAAGCTTAGGGTTTAATAAATCGTCAATTTTCCATAAAGCTTTTTGAGTGGCTACCCAATAAAACTCTCCATCGAATTGAATGTCGTTAATTGGGGTTAAATCTATTTGAAAATTAGTACGTAGAGGAGATAAGAAATCGTCACGTAAACGATAAATACCCTTTTTAGTACCTAAAAAAACTTGATCTTTAATTTTTGAAATACAGTTAATTTTTTTGCTTTCAAAAAGTTGAAATTTAGTATGTTGTTTAATAAATAAATTGCTTGATGAACCTATTAAAAGACTATCATTATTAGGAGCCAGTTTAGTTATGTAATTAGCTTCTAAACCTTCTTTTCTTGAAAAAGTAATGTAGTTATTTCCGTCAAATTGTGTAATTCCTTTATTAGAAGCAAACCAGATGTAGCCAAGATTATCTTGTACTATATCGGTAATAGTATTACTAGACAACCCATCTTTAAAGGTGTAGTTTTTAAAAGTATTGTTTTGAGCAATTAATGATGTAGCTTTTAATAAAAAGAAAAAATAAATAATGTATTTTAAAAACTTCATATAACAAACTTACTTAAATTAACCGTTACTATTAAAAATAATATTCTCTTTCTAATAGTAACGGTTGTTAAACTTCTACTTCATAGCATACAAACGTTTGTTTGTAGTATCTGGTTTTACATGCTCTAAATCACCATAAGGTTTTGTGATAGGTTTTAAAACACATAGTACGGTAGACATTCCTTTTAAAGTAAGTTTACTATTCTTTACTTTCCAAGTCCATCTAAATTTCTCAACAGGAATGTTTAATTCACGTACTTTATTGGCTAAATCTTCATCATTTGCAATCCAATCCATTACCTCTTCTTCCATAGTAAATGATGGGATGTCATTATCAGAATTATGATAATCCAATTCAAGTTTTATAGGAACATTGTATTGTAAGGTATATGGTTCTCCTACGTAGCGTTCTTTTTCATTAGTTAATGCGGCAAACCATTCTACTTCTTTTTCATTTGGGTATTTTCTAGCAATTTCTTTAGATAAATCTACCTTCCCTGGTGAATTAGCTGTAGGGTAAAAAACATAAAAAGGTTCTGCTAAATAATGATTTGTAAATTCTCCGCCAAAAATATTGTAGTACGGTGAAGCTATTATTTGTGGGGTTTTATCTGTGATGAAAGTACTTTTTAAGTTGTTTATTAATTCGGTGTTTTTTGCCAACTGATTTGCATGAAATATAATTTTAGTGTCATTTGTAATTACATTTTTTAATGTTGGTATATTTCCTTCATTAATGGATTCTTGCAATGATTCTGAAGTGATTTTTTTACCATTCACTACCGTCTCTAAATTCATTCCTAACCACGGATTTGTTTTATTTACAATATGTACTTCTCCGTATGGGTTTGAAGTTGCGTTTGTATTTAACCATTCAATAATTTCTTCTAAAGAATATGCGTCTTCTATAATTTGGAAATTTTTATCTTTAAAAAAGGTTCTTGCACCCGTATAAAAATTATCATCTTTTTTATCGTATCCTGTAATAAATACGATAGGACTTCTGTGCACTACTTTTTCTTCTTTTTTTATGATATTTGTAGCAGTCTTTTCTTCTTTTTTGGTTGCGTTCTCTGCTTTTTTTGTATTGTTACAACTTGTAAATTGACCAATTAACATTAACAATGCTACTGTCATTCCTATAGTTCTGATTACTTTTTTCATAATTTATTGTTTTAAGATTATTATTAAATTTTTTGATGATGAAAGGTTACTCGGTAATTGATTTAAAATTTTCCGTAGGTTTCTATCGGGTAACCAATTTCCATTCTCTTCTTTTTCTGTTTTTGTAATTTTCCCATCTCTGCCAATATGTATTTTTAATTGATGATATTTTTGTAAATACATATTTAATATTGCTGAATAACTATTTTCTAACCACATAACTTATTTGTTTTATACTTCAAATGTAGTTAGGGAATAGAGGTAAATATTGAGCTAATTAGAATTCGTTAGGATTAAATTAGAATTCGTAGTAAAGAGAAAAACCCTCTTTGTTTTTTCAGGTAAAAAAGAGGGTTTTAGAAAGTATAATGAAAATTACTTAATAACAATCAGTTTTTATTTGATTAGATTTTTTAAAGTAATCTATAGGAGTATGAAGTTTACTTACAGTTATTTTTTCAATAACTTTAAATGTTGCATTCATCATAGCAACTGAACCACAAATTAAAATACATCCTTTATTTTTTAGAACTGAAATAATCACCTCTTCATTTACTGCTATAATATCTTGAACATATTGTTTGGTGGTATTTTCTTGAGAATAGGCAATATGTAAGTTATGGAGTTGTTTTTTTTCTATTGAATCTTCAATGAATTTAGAATATATCTTGTAAGATTTTTCAGTTCTACCTCCCCAAAATAAATGTGTTTTTATTTGTTTGTGATTTCCATGAAGCATTCCTAAAAAAGGAGCAATACCAGTACCGTTTGCTATTAAAACAATTTCTTTAGCTTTTTTAGGAAAGTGAAAAGAAGGATTTTGTTTTATAGAAGCAGTTACTAAATCGTTTTTATTTAGAGTATTTAAGTAATTTGAACAAATACCAAATTCATGTTTTTTGATACTTAAAAGTATTTTTTGATTTACTTTTCCGATAGAATATAATCGTTCAATATTATCTTCTTTTGGGCGGATAGATAATAAGTCTCCTGAAGTATATTTTATTTTTTTTGAAGGTTGTAAATGAACTAAAAAAGTGTTGTCACAATTAATATTTGTGTTTTCAGTAACAGCAAGCTTATATTGTTTTTTTACTTTAAATACTTGTTGTTTTAGGTGTAAGTCGAGTTGTAATTTTTTACTTAATTCAAAAGTCCAGTTTTTAAAAGCATCAAAAGATTGGTTGTTTATTTTATAAATAGGAAGAATAGGGGAGTAATTAGATTGTTGTTGTAATGTTTGATTAACCTCAATTGCATATTCACAAAACTTTGGATAAGCCATAGATCCAAAGCCTACAACTGCATATTTTATGGTGTGATTTATTGCGTCATTTTTAATTTTAGTTAAAAATGTTTTCGCATTGATTGGAGCTTCCCCTTCACCATAAGTGGCAGTTAAAATTATTAAATACTTACAGTTTTTGTATGTAGTATACTTGTTTAAACTAGTAATAAATACTTTTTGTTTGTTTTCTAAAAGAGCTTTGTACAGTGAATTTGCAAATGAATATGTGGTTCCAGTTTCTGAACCAACAAGAATTACATATTCAGCAGTATCCTTTTTTATGCTGTTTTTAGGAATTATGCTGTTTTTCTTCCTAGTGAAGGTCATTATAAAACCTGAATAGATGAAAAAAAGAATTCCTAAACAAGAAAGTAATAAAATACTTGCCCATATATAGGAACCTTTTCCGGTATGTAACAGTAAACTCCAATGTAAAAATAAGTCTGTTAAAGTAGTACTTTCAGCACTTAAAACAGCTCCTGAATATTGATGAATAACTAATTCTTTGTTTTGTAATTTTAAAAGAAAGTAATCTTCTTCATCTTCTGAAAAAGGAAACTCGATACTTTTAACAGTACTTAATTTTGTGTTTTTAAATAATAGAAAATTTTCAGGAGAAATTATTGTAGATTTTTTTTGACCTTCAAAATCAATTGAATGATTAGTTTTTTGAGAAGGTAAAAGAGAAAATTTATCTAGGGATAAATAAATTCCAGTAACTGTAATTATTATAATTGGAATTAAAGTGTATCTACCGATAATAATATGATAATATTGCTCAAAATTCTCTTTTATTACTTTAGAAAATAATTTAAGAAATCCACCTTGTCTTTTTATAATTAAAATAAGTCCTGAAACTGCAATTAAGCAAAGTAGAAAAGATACGAAACCAATAATAAATCTACCTGTTGATTTTAAAAATAAAGAACGATGTAAGTTGGTTGCAAATTTATAAATAGGTTTTTTCTTACTAGGCTTACCTAGCTTATTTCCTGTTATAGGATCAACATAAAAAGTATCATTATTACCTTCTTTAGTAATTATTGAAGTTTTAATAAAATCGTTCTCATCTATTTCAAGCGAGATAATTTCATCATATTTTTTGTGTAAAGAAATAATTGTTTCTGAAACTGAAATAGTATCTAAATTCTCAATAGAATAAGGTTCTAGTTTTTTAGAAATCGGTTCAAAAGCTAAAACAATTCCTGTTAAAGAAGCAATTAGTATAAAAAAGAAAGAAGATATAGCCAAGGTTAAGTGGCTATATCTCCATATAGAAATGGTCATTTTATTAACTTTTATTGAGGCATTAATCTTATGTATCTAATAAAGCCTTTACCTTCAATTTTGTTTTTAATATTTTCTGAAGTAAGATCAAATTCAATATCATTTTTATAGTACTCTTGATCTTCTACAGCTGATTCGAAACGTATTCGATATCCACTATTAATTTTAGCAGGATCTATTTTTAATAAACTAATAGTTCTGTTTCCACCACCAATAGTTGCACCAGTTACAGCATCTATATCTGTTCTAACTTTCCCTTGAAACTTCCACCATTCAGTAATATCAGAATACCACTCATCATCATCACCTTGAACTCGAAGCGTTTCTATGTACTCTCCATCTTTTAATAGTGAAATAACAATATAAGCTCCTTCACCAGTATAATTTTTCATTTGAATCATACACTTGTAAGTAGTACTAGTAGTTATTTTAGTAAAGCTGTATAGGCTAAAAATTAATATTCCAAATATTAAAATATGCTTTTTAAATTTTTGTATGTTCATAATTATTTTAAAAAGTTTAAATCTACATTTTTAGAAGTTAAT
>JBELFC010000123.1:0-9901 GCA_042093175.1 Tenacibaculum sp.
AATAACAAAGGAAAAATATAAGTTGTAATAAAAACAATACTTAGTATGGTTAGTTGTTGTTGTCTATTCAAATTAATTGGAGAAAAAATAAAATACAATAAAATACCAATAGTAGGCATTACTATTGGGTGTAAAATTGTTGATATAAATTTGTGCCAGCGCATTAAATCTCTTTTCTTAAACGAGCAACAGGGATATCTAGTTGCTCCCTATATTTAGCAACGGTTCTTCTTGCAATAGGATAACCTTTTTCCTTAAGAAGTTTTGATAATTTTTCATCTGTAAGAGGCTTTCTTTTTTCTTCTTCAGCAATAACTGTTTCTAGTATTTTCTTTATTTCACGAGTTGAAACATCTTCTCCTTGATCATTTTTCATTGATTCAGAAAAGAACTCTTTAATTAATTTTGTACCATAAGGTGTTGTAACATATTTACTATTAGCAACTCTAGATACTGTTGAAACATCCATGTTAATTTCATCAGCAATATCCTTTAAAATCATTGGTTTTAGCCTTCTTTCATCACCTGTTAAGAAATACTCTTCTTGATAATGCATTATAGTACTCATAGTAATTAAAAGTGTTTGTTGACGTTGTTTAATCGCATCAATAAACCATTTGGCTGCATCAAGTTTTTGTTTTATAAACATAACAGCATCTTTTTGCTCTTTACTTTTTTCCTTTGAGTCACTATATCCCTTCAGCATGTTGTTGTATTCACGAGATACATGTAATTCTGGAGCATTACGTGAGTTTAAGGTTAACTCTAAAACACCTTCAACAATTCTAATTGTAAAATCAGGAACAATTTGCTCAGCTATTTTGTTATTACCAGCATAAGAACTACCAGGCTTAGGGTTTAATTTTCCTATTTCGGTAATAACATCTTTTAGTTTTTCTTCAGTAATATCAAACTTCTCAAGAAGTTTTTTGTAATGCTTTTTAACAAAGTGATCAAAAGCTTCTTCTAATATTTGAATAGCTAAATCTCTATTTTCTTTTTCTGCTTTTGATTTTAATTGAATAATTAAACAATCTTTTAAATTTAAAGCGCCAACACCAATAGGATCTAATTTTTGAACTACATTGATTAAAACATGTGTTACTTTTTCTTCTGTAGTAAATACATTTTGGGTAAATGCTAAATCATCAACTAAGTCGATAATATCTCTTCTTATATAACCACTATCGTCTATACTACCAACTAAAAACTCAGCGATAGCCTTTTCTTCTTCATCAATTCTAAATGTATTTAATTGATTTTTTAAAGACTGATGAAAAGTTGTTCCTGCAGCATAAGGAATTTGTTTATCTTCATCGTCAGAAGAGTAATTATTAGCTTGAGTTTTGTAACTAGGATATTCGTCATCACTTAAATACTCATCAATATTTATATCTTGGGCATCTATTTTTTCATTACCAGCATCATCATATTCAGTTTCATTGGCAAGTGTATCTTCAAAATTTTCAACCTCTTCTTTACCTGTATCTAATGCAGGGTTTTCTTCTATCTCTTGCTTTAAACGTTCTTCAAATGCCTGAGTAGGTAATTGGATTAGTTTCATCAGCTGAATTTGCTGAGGAGATAGTTTTTGAAGTAATTTGTGATGTAAACTTTGTTTTAGCATAAATACAAATATATGAATTCAGGCAAAATAAAATCGCCATTCTTTGAGGAATGACGATTGTTTTATATAAGTTTTATGATTTTTTTAAAATTCTGCGTTCTGAGGTGTCCTTGGAAAAGGGATTACATCTCTAATATTACTCATTCCAGTAGTGAATAAAACTAATCGTTCAAAACCTAAACCAAATCCAGAGTGAACAGCAGTACCAAATTTACGAGTATCTAAATACCACCATAATTCCTTTTCATCAATATTTAATGCTGCCATCTTTTCTTTTAATACATCTAAACGTTCTTCACGTTGAGCACCACCAACTATTTCTCCAATTCCAGGGAAAAGAACATCCATTGCTCTAACAGTTTTTCCATCTTCGTTCAAACGCATGTAAAAAGCTTTAATGTCGGCAGGGTAATCAAATAATATTACTGGGCATTTAAAGTGTTTTTCAACTAAAAAGCGCTCATGTTCAGACTGTAAATCAGCACCCCATTCATTTATTGGGAATTGGAATTTCTTTTTCTTATTTGGTTTAGAGTTACGTAAAATTTCAATAGCTTCAGTATAACTTACTCTTTTAAAATTATTGTCAACAACAAATCTTAATTTTTCTAGTAAACTCATATCGCTTCGTTGAGCTTGTGGCTTACTTTTTTCTTCTTGAGTTAAACGTTGATCTAAAAATGCTAAATCATCTTCACAGTGCTCCAAAACATATCCTAAAACCGCTTTAATGAAGTCTTCAGATAAATCCATATTACCATCTAAATCCATAAAAGCTACTTCAGGTTCAATCATCCAGAACTCAGCTAGATGACGTGTAGTATTTGAGTTTTCAGCTCTAAAAGTAGGGCCAAAAGTATATACTTTACCTAAAGCCATGGCGTAAGTTTCAGCTTCTAACTGTCCAGATACAGTTAAGTTAGTTTCTTTACCAAAAAAATCTTGTTTATAATCTATTTGTCCTTCTTCATTTAAAGGAGCTTTATTAGCTTCGAAATTTGTTACTTTAAACATCTCTCCAGCACCTTCAGCATCTGACCCAGTAATGATTGGGGTATTAACGTAATTAAATCCGTTGTCTTGAAAATATTTATGAACTGCAAAAGATAGTTTAGAACGTACTCTCATAACAGCGCTAAACGTATTTGTTCTAACACGTAAATGTGCATTATCACGTAAAAATTCTAAGCTATGTTTTTTAGGTTGTATAGGGTATTCATCAGGATTAGAATCTCCAAGAATTTCTAAATTGGTTACATTAATCTCAACCTTTTGCCCTTTACCTTGACTTTCAACAAGAGTACCAGTTATGCTAACAGCAGCACTTGTAGTAATTCTTTTTAATAAAGCCTCATTAGTATTTTCAAAATCTACTACACATTGAATATTATTTATAGTAGAACCATCATTTAAAGCAATAAAACGATTGCTTCTAAAGGTTCTAACCCATCCTTTTACATGTACTTCATGTAAAAACTTATCCGACTGTAATAGTTCTTTTACGCTACTTCTGTTCATTATTTCTTAAATTCTTGTATAAAAACAAGCAAAGATACTTTTTTGCAATAAGATGAGCAATGATATTTTGAATATAAGAAATAGAGTACTTAAAAACTGTTTACTTATCTTCTTCTTTTGGAGGTAAAATTTTAAAATTAGTTTCTTTTAGTACTTTTTTATTTGCTATTTTCTTCTCAAATGAAATTAATAAAGAAGGTAATAATACTAAATTTGAAACCATTGCTAATAAAAGAGTTACTGAAACTAATCCTCCTAAAGCTATAGTACCACCAAAACTTGAAACAGTAAATACTAAAAACCCGAAAAATAATACAATTGAAGTGTAAAACATACTTACTCCTGTTTCACGTAATGCTGAGTACACAGCTGGTTTTATTTTCCAGTTATTTGCTAGGAGTTCTTGTCGATATTTTGCTAAAAAGTGAATTGTATCATCAACAGAAATACCAAAAGCAATACTAAATACTAAAATAGTTGAAGGTTTTATGGGGATGTTAAAGAAGCCCATTAATCCTGCAGTTATTAGTAACGGAAGCATGTTTGGTATAAGTGAAATTAATATCATTTGTGGAGACCTAAACATCCAAGCCATAAAAATTGAAATTAAAACGATGGCTAATGATAATGAAATTACTAAATTTTTAATTAAATAATTTGTTCCTTTAAGAAAAACAAGGGCTTTCCCTGTCATTGAAACATTAAATTTTTCTTCAGGAAATTGCTTTTTTATAACAGCATGAAGTCTATCTTGAATGATATCCATTTTATCGGTACCAATATCTTTCATAAAAGTTGTAATTCTAGCGTATCTACCCGTTGAGTCAACAAAGTTTTTTAGCATACCTGAATTACTACTTGAATTTTTTGTGTAAGAAAAAATATAGCTTTTTTCTTGTGATGTAGGTAACTGATAAAATTTTGGATTTCCCTTATAATAAGCTTGCTTCGAGTATTTAACTAAATTGGTAATAGAAATAGGTTTCGATAGCTCAGGGAATGTTTCTATTGTTTCATTAAGCTTTTCAATCTTTTTTAAAGTAGAAAGTTTCATTACTCCTTTTTCTCTTTTAGTATCTACTAAAATTTCCAAAGGCATTATACCTCCAAATTCACTTTCAAAAAACTTAATATCTTTATAAAACTGTTTACTTTTAGGCATGTCTTCAATTAAACTACCTGAAACACGTATTTGATATAAACCTATCATGCTTAGTATTATAACAACAACAGTTGTTATGTATATAGTTATACGTTGAGTTTTTACAGTATGCTCCATCCAGTTTACAACATCTTCTATCCATCTTCTTTCTAAATGCGTTAGATGCTTTTTTTCAGGGAGTGGCATGAAGCTATAAATTACTGGTATAATTAATAAAGCAAGAATAAAAATACTTATAATATTAACAGAAGCTAAAATACCAAACTCACGAAGTAACTGACTTTTTACAAAAACAAATGTAGCAAAACCAGATGCAGTAGTAATGTTTGTCATTAAAGTAGCATTACCAATTTTTGATATTACTCGTTGTAATGATTTAGCTTGATTTCCGTGTTTTTTTACCTCTTGTTGGTATTTATTAATAAGGAAAACAGCATTTGGAACCCCAATAACAATGATTAAAGGCGGAATAAGAGCCGAAAGAACTGTTATTTCATATCGAAACCAACCAATAAATCCAAAAGCCCATACAACACCAATACCTACTACTAATAATGTGATAAATGTTGCTCTAAATGAACGAAAAAAGAAAAAGAATATAAGGGCAGTAATAAGTAATGCACCTAATACAAAAATCCCCATTTCTTTAGTGATATTCAAAGAGTTTAAGGTTCGTATATAGGGCATTCCAGAAATGCGGACATCAATTTTTTGTAATTCTTCAAATTCTTCAATCTTAGGAATTAAAATTTCAGTAATGAAATCTGCTCTTGCAGGGGTGTTTATAATATCTTTATTTAAATAAATTGCAGTTTGTAAAACACCTTTATCATTGTATAATAAATTTTCGTAAAATGGAAGTTTTTCAAAAAGTTGAACTTTGATTTTATCAATTTCCTCTTTTGTAGAAGGAGGTTTACTAAATAAAGGCTCTACTATAAATTTTCTATTTTTTCGATCAGCCTTTAACTGTTTAACATCAGAAATTGAAACAGAAAAATCTACTTGTGGAATTTTTTCAAAAGATTTAGTCAGCTTATTCCATGCATTAAATTTTTCAGGAGAAAAAATAGTACTGTCTTTAATACCAAGAATAATAAGATTCCCTTCTTCTCCAAAAATTTCTAAAAATTTATTGTATTTAAGATTAGCTTCGTGGTCACTAGGAAGAAGATTTGCTTCTGTGTAGGAGAAGCGCATATATTTCATTTGAGTGACTAAAAGCCCAGTAATAACAGCAATAAAAAGTAAAACAAAGTAACGATTACGTAATATAAAACCTGCAATCTTGGTCCAAAAAGTCATTCAAAAAAATTTTAGCAAAGGTAGTTAAATGAGTGTAATAAAAATAAAAAAAGAGTGTCTTAAAAAACACTCTTTAAAAAGCTTATTTAAAAGAAATTATACAGTCATAATTTCTTTTTCTTTTACTGTGAATTTATCATCAATTTCTTTGGTAAATTGATCTGTTAAATCTTGAATATTTCCTTCAGCAATTTTTTTCATGTCATCAGAAATATCAGTTTTTTTTATGTCGTTATTTGCTTCTTTACGAGCATTACGAATTCCTACTTTTGCATGTTCAGCTTCAGCTTTGGCTTGTTTTGCTAAATCTTTTCTACGCTCTTCTGTTAAAGCAGGAACATTAATAATAATATTTTCACCATTATTCATTGGATTAAACCCAAGATTAGCATTCATAATTGCTTTTTCAATTTCTTGCAACATGTTTTTTTCCCATGGTTGAATTGAAATTGTACGAGCATCTGGAGTATTAACATTAGCTACTTGACCTAAAGGTGTAGCTGAACCATAATAATCTACTTGAACATTTGCCAGCATGGCTGGAGAAGCTTTTCCTGCTCTAATTGTTCTTAGTTCTTTTACTAAATGATCAATTGCTTTGTTCATACCTTCTTTGGCTGAATCTATAATGAAATCAATTTCTTCGTTCATTTTGTATGTGTTTAAATACCTCTTTATTAAACTAGAGGCGATTATTATATTTTATTGATTATCAACTATTGTTCCAATATTTTCTCCAGATATAAGCTTTAATAAATTTCCGTTTGTATTCATATCAAATACTATAATAGGTAGCTTATTCTCTTCACTTAACGTAAAAGCAGTCATATCCATTACCTTCAAGCCTTTTTCAATTACATCTTTAAAGGTAATGTTATTAAACTTTATGGCATCTTTATTTTTTTCAGGGTCAGAGTTGTAAATTCCATCTACTCTAGTTCCTTTGAGTATAGCATCTGCGTTAATTTCAATAGCTCTCAATACAGCAGCTGTATCTGTTGTAAAATACGGATTTCCAGTTCCACCCCCAAATATAACTACACGTCCTTTTTCAAGATGTCTATTAGCTCTTCTTTTGATATAAGGTTCTGCTATTTCTTTAATTTCAATAGCAGTTTGTAATCTAGTTTGAACACCTTCATCCTCTAAAGCACTTTGTAACGCCAAACCGTTAATACAAGTAGCAAGCATTCCCATATGGTCACCTTGAACTCGGTCCATACCATTGCTAGCCCCCGCAACACCTCTAAAAATATTTCCACCACCAATAACAATAGCAACTTCTATATCTTTTTCAACAACTTGTTTTATTTCCTGAGCGTACTCTTTAAGTCTTTTAGGATCTATTCCATATTGGCGTTCACCCATTAAAGCTTCACCACTTAATTTTAAAAGAATTCTTTTGTATTGCATAATTTTATTGAAAGTTGGGCAAAATTAACGATTTTTTTTGAAGCATAAAAAAACCATTCTTAAAAAAGAATGGCTTTTATATATGAATGTTTTTTATAATTACCCTAAAGTAACTCTAACAAAACTTTTAATATCAACATCACCGTATGATTTAACATAGTCAGCTACTGTTTTCTTTTCATCTTTAATGAACTTTTGATCTAATAAACATTGTTCTTGATCTAAAGTTGTGTTGTCAGAAATAAATCTTTCCATTTTTCCTGGTAAAATTTTATCCCAAATTTTTTCTGGTTTACCTTCAGCTTTTAATTGCTCTTTAGCAGCTTCTTCAGCTTTAGCTAAAGCTTCATCAGTTAACTGTAATCTAGATACGAATTGAGGAACGTTCTTAAGAGTTTTACCTAAACGAACTAATTCTTCATTATCTTTTACAATAGCAGCAATTCTTGCTTCAGTTTCAGCAGTAACAAAAGCAGGGTCAAAATCTTTATAAGATAAGCTAGTAGCTCCCATTGAAGCAGCTTGCATAGCTAAATCTTTAGTTAAAGCATCTGCATTGTCTACACTAGAAGTTAATCCTACCATAGCAGCAATTTTACCAACGTGAGTATAAGCTCCTACATATGGTGCTTCAATTTTTTCAAAAGAAGTAATATCGATTTTTTCACCAATAACACCAGTTTGTTCAATCAGCTTTTCAGCAACAGTAACTCCACCGAAATCAGCAGCTAAAAATTCTTCTTTAGTATTGTGGTTAAAAGCGATATCAACGAATTGAGAAGCTAAAGCTTTAAATGAATCGTTTTTAGAAACGAAATCTGTTTCACATGCTAATACAATAGCAACTCCGTAAGTGTTGTCATCGCTAATTTTAGTAATAGCTACACCTTCAGTAGATTCACGATCTGCTCTTTTAGCAGCGATCTTTTGTCCTTTTTTACGTAAAATTTCAATTGCTTTGTCAAAATTACCTTCAGCTTCTACTAATGCATTTTTACAATCCATCATTCCAGCTCCGGTAGTTTCTCTTAATTTCTTTACGTCTGCAGCGCTAATTTTTACTGACATTTCTATCGTTATTTTTAGTTGTAAATATTTTTGTTGTACAAGATATAAAAACCTAAAGGTTCCAATGTAATGAAACCTTTAAGTTAAAATTATTTTGTTTCTTCAGTTGTAGCTGGTTTTTCTGTTGCAGCTGGTGCTTCAGTTTTAACCTCTTTTTCAGTTTTAGCCTTTTCTTTTTCGGCTTTTCTGTCAGCTAATCCTTCAGCAATTGAATCAGTAACATAAGATAATACTTTATCAATAGATTTAGATGCATCATCATTTGCAGGGATTACAAAATCAACTGGTCTTGGATCAGAGTTTGTATCAACCATTGCAAAAATTGGAATGTTTAATTTTTGCGCTTCAGCAATAGCAATGTGCTCTTTCTTTACATCAATTACAAATAAAGCTCCAGGTAAACGAGTCATATCAGAAATTGAACCTAAATTCTTTTCTAATTTAGCTCTTTGACGATTGATTTGTAACTTTTCTCTTTTAGATAAAGCGTCAAAAGAACCATCTTGCTTCATTCTATCAATAGAAGCCATTTTCTTAACAGCTTTTCTAATAGTAACAAAGTTAGTTAACATACCACCTGGCCAACGCTCAGTAATATAAGGCATGTTTACGTTTTTTGCTTTTTCAGCAACGATATCTTTAGCTTGCTTTTTAGTTGCAACGAATAAAATTTTACGTCCTGAGTTAGCTATTTTTTGTAAAGCTTTAGAAGCTTCATCAATTTTAGCTGAAGTTTTATACAAGTCGATGATGTGAACACCATTACGCTCTGTATAAATATATGGAGCCATGTTAGGGTTCCATTTTCTTGTTAAGTGACCAAAGTGTACGCCACTTTCTAATAATTCTTGAATGTTTGCCATTTTAATAAATGTGTTTACGTTCTGTTTTCGCAATACTTCAGTAGTTGTTATAAGTCTGAAATATTTAGATACTAAACTGTTAAAAATTGATATATAAATAACAGTCTCTTTTGAAAATAAACATTGATAACCTTTTGTAAGGTAACAATGAAAATATTAACGTTTAGAGAACTGGAATTTCTTACGTGCTTTCTTCTGACCGAATTTCTTACGTTCAACCATTCTAGGATCACGAGTTAATAAACCTTCTGGTTTTAATACAGCTCTATGATCTTCATTAATAGAAACTAATGCTCTAGTGATTGCTAAACGAATTGCTTCAGCTTGACCAGTAACACCACCACCATATACATTTACTTTTATGTCATAAGACTCTAAGTTCTCAGTTAACATTAAAGGTTGTTGAACTTTATATTGTAAAGTTGGTGTAGTGAAATAGTTTTTATATTCTTTTTTGTTGACAGTAATGTTTCCACTTCCTTGTGAAACATAAACACGAGCAACAGCTGTTTTTCTTCTACCTATTTTGTGTATAGTTTCCATTATATAAGATCGTTAAGGTTAGTAGCTTTTGGGTTTTGAGCATTTTGTCCGTGCTCAGTACCTGCATAAACATATAAATTTCTGAATAATGCACTACCTAATTTGTTTTTAGGTAACATTCCTTTTACTGCTTTTTCGATAAGTCTTGTAGGATCTTTTTCGAACATTTCTGTAGCAGTAAGTGATCTTTGCCCTCCTGGATAACCTGTGTGACGGATATAAGATTTATCAGTCCACTTTTTACCAGTTAAGTTAATTTTTTCTGCGTTGATAATAACTACGTTATCTCCACAATCTACGTGAGGAGTATAGTTAGTTTTGTATTTACCTCTAATTAGTTTTGCTACTTTAGAAGCTAGACGACCCAACGTTTGCCCGTCCGCATCAACCAAAACCCACTCT
>JBELFC010000124.1:0-9802 GCA_042093175.1 Tenacibaculum sp.
CTTTAATATTTGATTTACAGTTTATCCTTACTTTCTGTAAGGTTTATTTTTAAGAAACTGACTACCATAATGTTATTTTTGATAAACTAAAAATTTTAAATCATGCTAAAGAACATTTCAAAATTAGGTACAGCCTTAAACAAAACGGAACTTAAATCTATTAATGGTTCAAGAGGCAAATACTGTACGAGAGAACAATCTAATAATGGATGTGTAGATGTATTTTCACAGAGAGTATGTCTTTGTCCTTTTTAAACTTTAGCGGGTTAGTCCCGCTTTTTTTTACCATTCATTCTACTATTTTTTTGATTTCTTATATTTGTTTACATATATAAATCACTTATGTTTTTATTTTTTTTCTATTCACATCATTGATTCAATTCGTAATCTATTCTCTTAAAGAAAAACTTATACATTTATTCTCAAGTAATAAACTTGTATACCTACCAGATTTTTTTAGTTTTAATCCTTTTCATCTTCCTTTATAATTTTATTTTACCTCAATTATTTTATCCAAGCCAAGCCCCCCCCTATTAAATATGGAGTTCCCATTTTAGATATTCATATAGGTTTTCTATTTTTTGGAAGTATATCAGCAATAATTGTACATCATTTTTGGAAATTAAAATTCTTTCATAAATAGAACACAACCTATTACTACAATAACATTATATTCATATTTTGTTTTTTCAACTTACCAATACTCAACATACCATTCGTCGATATATATCTACCTCTCATCAAATACTTTAATTCTATATTTGAGTATTGAAGTATATTTACTGTATAGTTTTAAAATTTAATTATTAGTTTTTTAGTTAGTTTGAATAGTTTAGAAAGAAGAAGTACTTTAGAAGGGTTGCTTCTTCTTTTTTAATATAAAAAAGTTTTCAAAAACGAAATTATTATTATATAATCTTTAATAATTGGATTTCCTTTTCTTTAGAATTTAGAATACTTTTTATCATAGCTTCACACTTAAGTATTTTCATATTTCATATATCAATTAAATCCTCGTTTAATTTTTTGTTTTTTGAAATAGTTTTGTAAATTTTGTTTTACAATCAATTAATAACATGAAGATTAAAACACATATCTCCTCAGGAATTTAATCGTAGCTTTTAAGATTACTTAATACTTAAGCAAATGAATTTATAATGAGAGAATAATATATTAAATATATATCAAAAGAAGTCTTGATACAGTTGGAATTTTCTTCATTTTTTACTTACATTTTTGTCCCGTTTGCTGTCACGTTTGTTTAAAATGTAAATCTTGCAGGATTGTAAAAAACAAAAAAGTCCCTGTAAATACAGGGACTCTATTTCTGGGTGGAAGACGGGATTCGAACCCGCGACCCTCGGTACCACAAACCGATGCTCTAACCAACTGAGCTACAACCACCATTTGAATTGCGAGTGCAAATATAAGACTGTTTCTGATATCTACAAAACTTTTTTTTAAATAAATTTACTTAAATTTTCAGCAGCCACGTAACGTTCTGATGTAAAGCCTTCTGCAAAATCAACTCCAATTAATCTTCCTAAGTCTCTTGCCCTGTAATTAATACTATCTGTGAAATTCTTACTAGTTATTGGTGTTTCAGGTTCTGCACTTTTAGGATCATAAAACTGAGAAGAGTATGCCAATACAGCATCAATCTTCTTATCCATATAACCAGATACATCAATTACAAAGTCTGGTTCTATGTTTTTCCATTGTATATAATGATACACTTGTTTTGGTCTCCATTTTTCTTGGATAACTCCTTCAATGGTTGTTTCAATTTTTAATAGTCCACTTAAAAAACAGGCTTCAGATACTAATTTACTTCCTTTCGGATGGTCAATATGTCTATCATCAACAGCATTGCATAAAACAATCTCTGGTTGATACTTTCTAATCATTCTAATCACTTCTAACTGATGTTCTTTATCATTCGTAAAAAAACCATCAGCAAATTTTAAATTCTCTCTAACAGATACTCCTAAAATTTTTGCTGCATTTGCTGCTTCTTGGTCTCTTATTTCTGCAGATCCTCTTGTTCCCAATTCACCACGAGTTAAATCAACTATCCCTACTTTTTTACCTAAAGATATTTCTTTGGCTATAGTTGCACTGCAACCTAATTCTACATCATCTGGGTGCGCTCCAAATGCTAATATGTCTAATTTCATTTTATTGTATTATATAAAGCTTGTTCTATATCTTCTATTAAATCTTTTGTTTCCTCTATTCCTACAGAAAAACGAATTAATCCATCTTTTATCCCTTGGCTCTCTCTCTCTTCTTTTGAAAGCAAAGCATGCGATGTTTGTGAAGGACTTAATACTGTACTTTCAACTCCTGCTAAACTCATAGACGGTTTTATTAACTGTAAATTACGTTGAAATTCCATCGTGTCTATTTCTTTTATTAATTCAAAAGACAACATACCTCCAAAATATTTCATTTGAGCCTTTGCCAATTTATAGTTTTCATGTGATTTTAATCCAGGATAATATACAGTATCTATATATTTATTTTTGTCTAAATACCTTGCCATTTTAAGCGCATTCTTACTTTGTCTTTTTACACGTAAGTTTAACGTTTTCAAACTACGCTCTAACATCCAAACTGTAAAATCACTTAAACTACCTCCTAAGTTTTTTGCTAAATTCCATATTCTCTTCACATGTTCTTCTGAAGCTGCCACTGCTCCTGCTAAAATATCAGAATGCCCTCCCATATACTTTGTTGCTGAATGTATCATGATATCAATTCCAAAATCTATTGGAGTTTGATTTATAGGAGATGCAAACGTATTATCAATCATCGTAATAATTCCATGATTCTTTGCTAAACTTGATATCTGACTCATGTTAACAATTTTCAATAATGGATTAGATGGGGTTTCTATAAAAATTACACGTGTATTACTTTTTATTTCCTTTTCAAAATCTTCAACTGCTAAACTTTTTGTGAATGAATACTCAATTCCAAATTTATCAAATTCTTCTACCACAAAATTATAGGTTCCTCCGTATAAGGTTTCTTGCAAAACAACATGGTCACCTTGTTTTAAGAAAGCTAATAAGGTAGTACTAACTGCAGCCATACCCGAACCAAAAATCAAAGCGTCTTCAGTTTTTTCTAAAGCAGCAATTTTTTTACATAAAGCTTCTTGATTTGGAGTATTAAAATATCTTGGATATCTCTTTATATCTACATTATCAAACTGATATGAGGTAGACATATATAAAGGTGAAATAGCTCCTTTAAACTGTTCATCTTTTAATTCACCTACATGCGTACAAATTGTATTAACGCCTAAATTAGTATCTTTTTTCATTTAAAAAACTTTAGTAGCTAAAGTTACAAAAACTACCTTATACCTTAACCGTTTTCCATCTACCTTTTTTGAATAGCCATATTCCTATAATTGCTATTAAAACCTCAGCTAATGTTATGGCCCAAAATACTCCTTGTGGCCCAAATTCAAATGTTATAGCCATTAAATAAGCAAACGGAAGTTGAAACAACCAGAAACAAACAAAATTTATTAATGTAGGTGTTTTTGTATCTCCTGAGCCATTAAAAGACTGAATTACTACCATACCATAGGCATAAGCAATATAACCTGCTGCTATTACTTGTAAACATAAAGCTCCATTACTAACTACTTCTGGAGTATTAGAAAACCATTCTAGAAAAGTAGATGCAAAAAGTATATACACTACAGATACAATTCCCATAAAATAAGCACAATATTTACTCGTAATCCAAACTGATTTTTCAGCTCTATCAGGTTTATTTGCTCCTAAATTTTGCCCAACTAAGGTTGCAGCTGCATTACTCATTCCCCAAGCAGGCATTAATGTAAACATCATAATCCTAATAGCAATGGTATATCCCGCTAATACTTCACTACCAAATTCCGACATTATCCTCATTAAAAACACCCAACTTGAAGTCCCTATGATAAATTGACCGATACCTCCAAGTGAAACTTTTATAATATTAAAAATTAAGGAAATATCTAACACTAAGTCTTTTACAACTAACTTTATTTTTCCAGCGCCAAAAAATAAAATTAATAGTTGAGTTACTACTGCTACTCCCCTACCTATGGTAGTTGCAATTGCAGCTCCTTCCACACCATAAGCCGGTATAGGTCCAAGTCCAAAAATAAAAATAGGATCAAGAATAATGTTTAATCCATTTGATAAAATCAACGTCCACATGGCTATAGAGGCATTACCCGCTCCTCTAAATATGGCATTAATTAAAAAAAGTAACATCACTGTTATGTTTCCTCCTAACAATACTCTAGTATAACCAAAACCTTCTTCTATTAAGCTTGGAGAGCCACCCATTAATGCTAGAATTTCTTTTGGATATACTATTCCTAAAACACTAATTAGTATTGATATTCCGATACCTAAAAAAATAACTTGTACTGCTGTTTGATTTGCTCCCTCACTATCTTTTTCTCCAGTTCTTCTTGCTATTAAAGCGGTTGCTGCCATACTTAAGCCTATTGCTACAGCATAAACTAAAGTTAATACCGATTCTGTAAGACCAACAGTAGCTACTGCGTTTACACTAACTCTTGATACATAAATAATATCGACCAAGGCAAAAATCGATTCCATTAGCATTTCAAGTATCATAGGGATGGCTAACATAAAAACTGCTTTTTTTATGCTTCCTTGAGTAAAATCTTGCTGTCTTCCTAACACAGCATCTTTAAAAAGTGAAAATATATTTTGTTTTGAAGTTTGATTGTTTTCAGTCATTATAATAAATTTTAAGCGTAATAATACGAACCGTGTATTTACAAGGTTCTATTTTAAATAGATATGTACGACGTAAAACTTAAACAATCATATAGCAAATATGCAAAAAAAATAACAAAAGTCTATAGATAAATTCAATATCTTCGCTTTTATGATTAAAGTTGTTATTCTTGGAGCAGGAAATGTTGCTAGCCATTTAATAAATGTTTTATTACCAAAAACTGAAATGCAATTAATTCAAGTTTATGCTAGAGATTTAACAAAAATAACTCACTTAAAAAATCGTGTTTCTATAACAAACAATGTAGAATCGTTAAAGGAAGCTGATATATACATTATTGCAGTTTCTGATAATGTCATTGGTACAATTTCTTCAAAAATAAAAACAAAAGGTTTAGTCGTACACACATCAGGAAGTGTTTCTATAAACTCATTAAATAACAGTGGAAAAAAAGGTGTTTTTTACTTATTACAAAGCTTTTCAAAAGATAAAAAAGTAGATTTTGATACTATTCCTTTTTGTTTAGAAGCTGAAAATAAAGATGATTTAAAAACTTTAGAAACACTAGCCTTATCTATAGGTAAAAAAATATATTTCATAAATTCAGAACAAAGAAAGCATTTACACGTAGCAGCAGTATTTGTAAACAACTTTGTAAATCACTTATACTCAATAGGGAGTGATATTTGTGATCAATACAATGTTCCTTTTGAAATTCTACATCCATTAATTAAAGAAACAGCTTCAAAAATTCAATCTCTTTCTCCTGAAGATGCCCAAACAGGACCTGCTAAAAGAAATGATACAGAAACTATAAAAAATCACTTAGATTTGCTAACTAATAAGCAACAAGAAATTTATACAATATTAACAGAGTCGATTATAAATGGAAAAAAGTTATAAAGAAATATTACCTCAAATTGATACATTAATTTTTGATGTTGACGGAGTGTTAACTAATGGAATTGTTACCGTTATGCCTGATGGACAATTAATTAGAAATATGAATATAAAAGATGGTTATGCTTTAAAAGCAGCAGTAAAAGCTGGTTTTAGAGTTTGTATTATTTCTGGAGGAAAAAATGAAGGTGTTAGAACAAGACTATCAAATCTTGGTATTACTGATATTTACTTAGGTGCTCATAATAAAACTGAACAGTACAACGAATTGGTTAATAAATACCATTTGAAATCTGAAAATGTGCTATATATGGGTGATGACATTCCTGATTATCCTGTTATGAAACTTGTAGGAATGCCATGTAGCCCTAGTGATGGTGCTAGAGAAATTCAGCAAGTAGCTAAATATATTTCAGATAAAAAAGGTGGTGAAGGTTGTGCTAGAGACATTATTGAACAGGTAATGAGAGTACAAAAAAAATGGGATGACAATTTTGATGCCCAGAATGATTAAGAGTACTTTTTAAAGTAATTACTTAAAATGAATAAACTTAAAGAGTATATAAACAATATTAGTTACCTTAATGAAAATGTATTTCGAGAACTAGAAAAATGTTTTACTCCACTTCAATTACAAAAAAACGATTTTTTTGTGCGTGAAGGAGAATATGCTCGTAAAATTGGCTTCTTACAAGAAGGGATTGTACGAGCATTTTTTTTTAATGAAAAAGGAAAAGAATATAATAAGCAATTTTTTATTGGACCTTCTATAATTGGTGCTTACACATCATTACTTCTCAAGCAACCTAATAGTATTGCACAACAAGCATTGACTAATTGTAAAATTCTCGTAGCAGATTATGAAAGAATTGAAGGGTTATACAACGACTTCCATGAAATAGAACGATTGGGTAGAAAAATAGCGGAACTTTATTTTTTAGAAAAAGAAAAAAAAGAAATAGAAATGGCTCTGCTTGACGCTGATAAGCGATACTTAATTCTAAGAAAAGAATTCCCTTCTCTTGAAGCTTTAATTCCTCAATATTATATTGCTTCATATTTAGGAATATCAGCAACTCAATTAAGTAGGATTAGAAAAAAAATGCTTCAATAGTAATTTATGTACATATGTAATTGAAATAGATAAAAAGGTAGTCGAGTTTTGTTCTATCATAATTTAAAAACAATTACTAATATGAAGTATTTATCACCTACTAATCTTAATAAATATTATAGGAGTGTAACTCAAACAAAACTTATTAATTTTAAAACACATATTCTTTATAGAAATTTAAAAACTAATAATCTTAAATGATGGTAGTACTTCTATTATTATCTAGTGGAATATTAGGCATCTTTCTAGGAGCTCAAATTGCAGAAGCCTTTCTTTTAGTTCCCTACTGGAAAAATTTGAAGGAAAACGACTTCTTTGAATTACATAAAGTCTATGGTAAAAAAATTCATCATTTTTTTGCTCCATTAACTATCGCAGCAGTATTTGTTCCTTTAATTACTATTATTGTTCATATTTTTTATCAAACACATAAAAACAATCTTTTATTAGGAATAATGGGCTTTTCTATAATTGCTTTTTTTCTAACCTATTTTTTGTATTTTCGAAAAGCTAATAAAAGCTTTTCAGAAAGAAGTATAGATAATAAAAAACTTCAAAAAGAGTTAATAAAATGGGAGATTTGGCATTGGAGTAGAATTTCTTTTGAATTCATAGCTTTTATCTGCTCATTATTATTACTAATGAAAAATTAAATAAAACATAAAAAACTACAGTCCTTTTAAGGTATAGTATTTGCATAACACTTATAATAAACATATAAAAATGAAAAAATTACTTCTTACTTTTATTTTAACCTTAATATTCACAAACATTAACGCTCAATCTATTTTTGGTAAATGGGAAAATAGAGATGAAGAAACAAACAAGGTAGATAGTGTTATTGAGGTTTATCAAAAAGATGGAAAAGCATACGCTAAAATCATTGAAATTACTGATCAAAGCAGGCAATCTGCTGTATGTGATAAATGTACTGGTAAACAAAAAAACAAAGCTATTTTAGGCATGAACATTTTATCTGGTTTAAAAAAGGATGGGAAAGAATGGAATGGCGGAAAAATTCTAGATCCAAAAAATGGAAAAGAATATAAATGCTACATTAAACTAGAAGATAAAAACAAGCTTAAAATTAGAGGGTACATTGGTTTTTCTTTACTTGGAAGAACTGCTTATTGGTATAGAAAAAAATAATACTATTTTATTAACTTTTATAAAAACAGCCATTACAAATCTATTTGTAATGGCTGTTTTTTATGATTTACTTTTAGGTATTATTTTAATAAATGAGGGAATTTTCTTTTAAATCGATTTAACCTTGGTATAGAAACGTTCTTTACATAAGAATTTTCAGGATGTAATCGTTCATAATCTTGATGGTATTCTTCAGCCTTATAAAACTTCTTAAATTTTGTTACCTCGGTAGCTATTTTACCATTATAAACCTCTCTATTTAATTTTTTTATTGTAGCCTCAATTATTTTCTTTTCATGTTGATTTTGATAAAAAGCAATAGATCTATACTGTGATCCATAATCAGGATGTTGTCCATTAACGGTTGTTGGATTGTGAGAACCATAAAAAACAGTTACTAAAGTTTTAAAACTTACTTTTTTAGGATTGTAATAAACAGCCACCGCTTCTGCATGCCCAGTTCTTCCTGTTCCTATCTTTTGATATGTTGGATTTTTAGTAAAACCTCCTGAATAACCAGAAACTGCTTCTTCTACTCCCTTTACACTTTCAAATACTGCCTCAACACACCAAAAACAACCACTAGCAAAATAGGCTACTTCTAATTTTTGAGTTTCTTTAATTACCTTTTTAGGAGTTTTTTCTGTTTCTTTAAAACTAAAGAAAACTGCCAATACTAAAAATGCTACAACTAATTTTAAACCTTTCATTTATTAACTTTTATTTTATTAATTTTTTCAGATTCAAATACTCTTTTTTATAAAATCACAACTTTAATTACTCTAATAATTTAGCCATTGCTGTTTTAATAACCTCTATGTTTTGATGCTTATTAGTATGATTTTCTTTTTTCTGCATCTGAACCATTTGACGTAATAAATTAACTCCTACCTTATCAAAACTATATTGTTTATACTGTATACCTTTAGCCACAATATCATTAGATAAATTTTTTATTGCGTTATAATTATTACTCTTAGCTATTTTATCGTATGCTTTTTTATATAATGATTGAATCTTTTTATTTTGACTCAAAAACATGCCCGACATTACATTACTTGCTATAAAATTTAATTCATCCTCATCATTTTCTTCTAAATATATACGCGTCAAAGGAGTTGCAATTATCTTTTTTACTTCTAATGGTAATGTTTTTGATTTTTGTATTGCTAGTTGCTTATCAACATAATACATTGCCACTAATGACTTTCCTAAAACTGCATATGATTTACTCTGTAATCCTTTTTCAAAGGCGGGCTTTAACTCTGGATCAGTTAATTTACCTAACGTTTCTATAGCAGCCGCTTGCACTAATGTTTTACTGTCTTGCATTGCTATTTGTTTAATCTTGTTTATTACTGCTTTCTTTGAATATTTATTAATTAAATTAATATTCTCTAAAGCTAGAATCCTAATCTTATAAAAATCATCGTTCATTGCATTTGCTATTGCTCTGAATGCTTTTTTATCATCTTGCCTTTTCGACACCTCTAATAAAGCTTCCTTTTTATGAGCATAATTTTCAGCATATTTTAACTGATGAATATAATCGCTTAAAATTTTATTCTCTATGATATCACATAATAAAACACCATCAGAATTAATCTGTATTAGGTTAGGGTGTTTAATAAACGGAAAGGTAAAAGAAGCATCTTTACCAGTAACAAAAACCTGATGACGCGTTTTTTTACTTCCTTCAAAAATATCAATTGCTAAAGGAAACTTAAACTCATTGGCTTGATCTTGGATAATATTAATAGTTACTGTTTTACGCAACTTATTATAATCATAAGATATGTTTAATTTTGGATGTCCACTATTAAAATACCATTGATTAAAAAACCAATTCAAATCTTTTCC
>JBELFC010000125.1:0-5746 GCA_042093175.1 Tenacibaculum sp.
TAACCATTGGGCAATGTTGGGGCTAATGCACCTTCTCTAATTGATTTCTTAGGGAAAAGAATCAACCTATTTAAATCAATTCGTTCCTCTTTTCCTATTCCATTGCAACGTTTGCATTTTCCAACTTCAGAATTAAATGAAAAAAGAGCACGTGACAATACAACATTTTCAGTTCCAATTCCAGTTCTTGCAAATAACAACCGTAGTAAATCATAAATGTCAGATATAGTACCTACTGTAGAACGTGCATGCATTCCTGCAGTTTGCTGTCCAATAAAAATAACAGGGGAAAGTCCTTCTATTTCATCTACATCAGGTCGTTTCAACTTTCCTAAAAACTGCCTTGCAAAAGATGGTAATGTTTCAAAGTACCTACGCTGTCCTTCTTTAGCAATTATCTCAGAAATAAGACTTGATTTACCTGACCCAGATACTCCACTAACCACAATAAATTTGTTATGTGGAATTCTCAATGAAATATTTTTCAGATTATTTGTTCTAGCTCCTTTAATTATTATTTCGGAAGGTGCATTTGAATTCATAAAAAAATGAAATAAGTTGTATTAACTACGAATCAAACTCCCTTATATATTATAAAGGAGTTTGATTACTTAAAAAATAGATTTTGTCAAAATAAAATATACTACGGTAACCTACTAAACCTTAAAAAACCATTAAATATATATGTACTATTATGAAACGTATTTCGTTTTCTTTAAGGTACTTAAAATAATAAATGACGCTAAGAAGAAAACAGCTAAACACAATACACTCCATTGCATTGAATTTGTTTTTGCATATAAGAAACCATAAACAAATGTACCTAACACAATTGCTATTTTTTCAGTAACATCATAAAAACTAAAATAAGTAGCATGATCTTCAGTTTCAGGTAATAATTTAGAATATGTAGAACGTGTTAATGATTGAATTGCTCCTTGTACCAATCCGAGTAAACCACCTAGTCCATAAAAATAGAACCCTACATTTTCTTGATTTTTATCTAGTAAAAAAGCACAAAAACAAACAAGAGTCCATATTCCTAAAGTTACTTTTAAAGCTTTTATGTTCCCCCATTTTTCAGATAAACGAGAAAACAAAGCAGCTCCAGCAATAGCAACAATTTGCACTAATAAAATTGTAATAATCATATTGGTTGGTTCAAGTCCTAATTCAGAAGAACCAAAAATTGCCGCCATTAAAATAATGGTTTGAACACCAATACTTAATAAAAAAAATGAAATTAAAAAGCGTTTTAATGTTGGGTACTGTTTTACTTCTTTTAACACGTTTTGTAATTCTTTAAAACCTTTCCATATATAATCATTTTCAGGTTTTTTATTATAAATATCATCTGGTAAACGTTTAAAAGTTATTTGTGCAAAACCTAGCCACCATAAACCAACCATTACAAATGATATACGTGAAGCCATACCAGAAGTAATTCCAAATAAATCAGGCATTTGAATTAATATTAAATTTATTATCAATAGTATAACTGATCCTATATACCCATAAATAAATCCTTTAGCACTGGCTCTATCTTGCTGTTCAGGCAATGCTACTTCTGGTAAATATGCATTGTAAAAGACTAAACTAGCCCAAAAACCAATACTTGCCAAAATTGTAAAAACAATACCTACCCAAATAGTATCTATACTATCAAAAAAATATAAGCTCATTACTGATAACGATCCCATCCAACAGAAAAATTTCATAAACTTTTTCTTACTTCCTGTATAATCTGCAATACCTGATAAAATAGGAGAAATAAACGCTACAACTAAAAATGAAAAAGACAAGGCATAACTATATAAACTATCTGGATGTTCCCAATCAATTCCTAAAAAACGAACAGAATTACCATCTGTAACTGCACTATAATACAACGGAAAGACCGCTGTACTTATTACTAATGAATATACTGAGTTTGCCCAGTCATAAAAAGCCCAAGCATTAATTAATTTCTTATTACCTATTTTATACATAATTTATTAAATAAAAAAACCGTTCGATTAAACGAACGGTTTGCAATATAGTATATTTAAAAATTATATCTTACTTTTTAGCTGGCACATTATATTTTGCTGCTAGTCTTGTAGCTTCAGGCAAATATGCTCTAAGTGTTTGTATACGACTTTCATTAGAAGGGTGAGTACTTAAAAATTCTGGTTGTGATTTTTTTGATCCAGCACGTTGACTCATACGAACCCATACTTCAGCTGCTTCTTCTCCATTATAACCAGCCATGATCATAAATACCAATCCTAATTTATCAGCTTCATTTTCATGTGTTCTACTAAAAGATAGCATTCCTACTTGTGAGCCTATACCGTATGCCATATTCCAAAGTTGAGAATTTTTACTATTTCTAGTGCCTAAAGCAACAGCAATACCACCTAATTGTTGTCCGTAAGCACTTGTCATACGTTCTTGACCATGTTTAGCAAAAGCATGTGCTACTTCATGGCCCATTACAGCGGCAACTCCATTTTCATTATCACATATTGGCATAATTCCAGTATAAAAAACAACTTTCCCTCCTGGTAAGCACCAAGCATTTACAGTTTTATCATCTACTAAATTAAATTCCCACTTATATGAATTTGCTTCGGCAGTCATTCCATTAGCACGCATAAACCTATCAACTGCAGCTGATATTTTTTTTCCTACTCTTTTTATTTGATTGGATTTGGCAACATCTTTAGATAATTTATTTTTTTCTAAAAAACCTTTATACTGTGCAAAACTAGCAGGTAAAACTTGTGAGTCTCCAACAATATTTAAACGTTTTCTACCTGTAATTGGTACTGTACTGCACTCTACTAACAAAGTAGCTACAAAAACTAAAGCTAATATTTTTTTCATTACTATTTGATTTTGTTCGGGTTTCATAAATTATGACACAAAAAAAGAGGATATGTCACAAAATACAATCAAAATTATATCTTTAAATTTACAAATTCTATTTTTAGCATAAAAATTATCTTAATGAATTTTATAAGTACTCGTAAAAATCCTAAAAGCATAAAAATTCCAAAAAGTATAACACTTTTAGCAAACTTTTTACAAGCAATATCTACTAATTTAGTTACTAAATTTGGTTCTAAATTATTTATTACTCCAATTAACTTTTCTGTTCCTGAAAGAGAAAAAGCACTTTATAAAAGTGCTCAGAAAAAAAACATGACAATTAAATCTATTAACAAAGAAATAGAAGTATTATCATATGGCTATTCAAAAAAGAAAATTCTATTTGTTCATGGCTGGGCTGGTCGAAGTACTCAATTATTTATGACAGCTGATAAATTATTAGAAAAAGGTTATATGTTTATTTCTTTTGATGGTCCGGCACATGGGAAATCTTCAGGAAAAACAACCTCAATGCCTGAATTTTTAGAAGCAATTAAACAAATAGATAAAGAACTAGGTCCTTTTGAAGTAGTAATTGGCCATTCATTTGGAGGGCTATGTTTGTATAATGCTGTTTCTGATGGTTTATCTGTAAAAAAATTAGTAACAATAGGTGCTGCTGATAAAATTTCTGATGTTCTTTTAAATTTCACAAAAAGCTTAAAAATAAAACCTTTAATCGCTAAAAAAATAAAACAACTATACGATAAACAATGGGGTAAAAATATTGATGACCATTCTTCAAGTGTTGTTGCCAAAAACATACAAATACCAACTTTAATAATTCATGATAGTTTTGATGGTGATGTAGATGTAAGTTGTGCTTTAAACATACGTCAAAATATAAAAAAAGGAGAACTTTTAATTACTAAAGACTTAGGACATACTAAAATTTTACGTGATAAAAATGTTACTTCTAAAATTATAGATTTCATTCAAAACAACTCATGAAAAACTACATTTTAATAATTATTATTAGTCTTTTTTTTAATTTTACTGGTACAGCTCAAAACAAAAAATATAAAATTTCAAAGCCTAATAGTGAATGGAAAAAACTATTAACTCCAAAACAATATTATGTTTTAAGAGAAGCGGGTACAGAAAGACCATCTTCTAGCCCCTTGAATAAAAATTATAAAAAAGGAATCTATGTGTGTGCTGCTTGTAAAACACCTTTGTATAAATCTGAACATAAATATGATTCTCGCTCTGGTTGGCCTTCTTTTGATAGAGCTATAAAAGAAAATGTAGAATTAGATGTAGATTATAAAATTGGATATGCTCGTACTGAACTTAAATGTAATACTTGTGGAGGGCATCTAGGGCATTCTTTTAATGATGGTCCAAGTGAAACTACTGGAAAACGTCATTGTATTAATGGTGTTGCCTTAGAATTTATTCTTCAAAAATAATTCTCATAAAAAATTACTATTTTAGAAATAAACTAAACTAGTTGTTTTTTATGAAAAATTCTTATTTAGAAAGTGTTATAAAACAAATTGCTTATTATAAAAATTTAGCTGATAAAACCTTCAGTCAATTAACTGAAGAACAAATTTTTTTCCAACAAAATAACGAGAGTAATTCAATAGCTATCATTGTTAAACATATTGCTGGAAACATGTTATCACGATGGACAAACTTTTTTACTGAAGACGGTGAAAAGTCATGGAGAAATAGAGATGATGAGTTTGTTAATACCTTTGCTTCTAAAGAAGCTATGATTGCATATTGGGAAAAAGGATGGAGTACTTTTTCAAGTACATTAAATTCTCTTGATGAAAAAGATTTAGAACGTATTATTTATATCAGAAATCAAGGACATACAGTTACTGAAGCTATTAATAGACAAATTTGTCACTATCCATATCACATTGGTCAAATTGTATTTTTAGGTAAAATCCACCAAAATGAAAATTGGAAATCATTGTCTATTCCTAAAAACTCCTCAAAGCAATATAATCAAGAAAAATTTAACAAAGAAAAATCAAGAAAACATTTTACGGATGATTTATAAAATCTATATTTTTGCTTTATGCAAAATTATCTTTTTACTTCAAAACGTTTAGGTTTTAGAAACTGGAAACTTTCAGATATTGACGATTTATTCGAAATAAATTCGAACATAGAAGTTATGAAATACTTTCCTTCAACAGTTACAAAAGAAGATTGTGAAAAGTTTATTCATAGAATGCAACAACAATATATAAAAAATAAATTTTGCTACTTTGCAGTTGAAGTAATAAATACTAAACAATTTATTGGTTTTATTGGTGTTTCTGAACAAACATATGAAGCTGATTTTAATCCATCTATAGACATTGGTTGGCGATTATCTCCAAAATTTTGGGGGAAAGGATATGCTACTGAAGGTGCTTTACAATGTTTAAATTATGCTTTTGTTCAATTAAAATTATCTGAAATAATTTCAGTTGCTCCCCAAATTAATATACCTTCAATTACAGTTATGGAAAGAATTGGTATGAAAAAGATAAAAGAATTTAACCACCCACTTTTAAGTGCTTTTCAAGAAATAGAAAAATGTGTGTTATATAAAATAAGTAACAAATAAAGTTTTCTATCGTCAATAGGATAAATAAGGTTTTAAATTTATTCTAATGAAAAACAAAACACTTCCACAGATATTTATTATCTATTTACGTTATTTATTAGGTTTTGCATTTGTCTTTGCTAGTATTGTTAAAATACAAGGACTTAGGTTTACTTCTGAAATCTGAAAGTGGTGCACTGAATCCAATAAATAGTGCTTGGCATTTTTTTGAAACTATGTATCAATCTGGAATTTACTGGAAATTTTTAGGGTATGGTCAAT
>JBELFC010000125.1:5846-9662 GCA_042093175.1 Tenacibaculum sp.
TTTTCATAAGCTTTCTTACTCTTAGTATTTTAGGAATAATTATCGGGTACCGAAAACAAAAAAAAATTACCAATAAAAGTTAAATTCTACTAGTTATTAACTACCTACAACCAACTAAAATTCCTATATTTGTGCTTCTAAAAAATGGAGCCGATACATGTTTAATAATTTAAGCGAAAAATTAGATAAGGCGTTACATACGCTAAAAGGACACGGAAAAATCACTGAAGTTAATGTTGCGGAAACTCTAAAAGAGGTTCGTAGAGCTTTATTAGATGCCGATGTTAATTTTAAAATAGCGAAAGAATTTACTAAAAGAGTAAAAGAAAAAGCTTTAGGTCAAGACGTTTTAACAACGCTTAACCCTGGACAGTTAATGGTTAAATTAGTTAAAGATGAATTAACTGATTTGATGGGAGGCGATACTGTAGGAATTAATCTTGGAGGTTCACCAACTGTTATTTTAATGTCTGGTTTACAAGGTTCTGGTAAAACAACATTTTCTGGTAAGCTTGCTAGCTATTTAAAAACTAAAAAAGCTAAACAAGTTTTATTAGTTGGTTGTGATGTGTATCGTCCTGCGGCAATAAATCAATTACAAGTTGTTGGTGAACAAATTGGTGTTGAAGTATATGCTGAAGTAGGAAATCAAAATCCTGTTGAAATATCATTAAACGCTATTAAACATGCAAAAGCTAATAGTAAAAATGTAGTGATCATTGATACAGCTGGTCGTTTAGCTGTAGATGAAGAAATGATGACAGAGATTTCTAACATTCATAAAGCGGTTACTCCACAAGAGACTTTATTTGTTGTAGATTCCATGACTGGTCAAGATGCTGTTAATACAGCTAAAGCCTTTAATGATCTTTTAAATTTTGATGGTGTAATACTTACCAAATTAGATGGTGATACTCGTGGTGGAGCTGCATTATCAATTAAATCAGTAGTAGATAAACCAATTAAGTTTATTGGTACTGGTGAAAAAATGGATGCTATTGATGTTTTCCACCCTGATCGTATGGCCGATCGTATTTTAGGGATGGGAGATGTTATATCGTTAGTAGAACGTGCTCAAGAGCAATACGATGAACAAGAAGCTAGAAAACTACAAAAGAAGATTGCTAAAAATCAATTTGGTTTTGATGACTTTTTAAGTCAAATTCAACAAATCAAAAAAATGGGTAGCATGAAAGATTTAGTAGGAATGATACCTGGAGCTGGAAAAGCTTTAAAAGATGTTGATATTGACGATGATGCTTTTAAAGGGATTGAATCCATTATACACTCCATGACTCCTTTAGAAAGAAGTACTCCAAACGTAATTAATGCTAGTCGTAAAAAACGAATTGCTAAAGGTTCCGGAACTTCTGTTCAAGAAGTCAATCAGTTAATGAAGCAGTTTAATCAAATGAGCAAAATGATGAAAATGATGCAAGGTGGTGGCGGAAGAAAAATGATGCAAATGATGAAAGGAATGAAATAAAATATAAAAAAGAGAAGCTGTAGACTTCTCTTTTTACTTTTATATAAAATTTTATAATAACAATAAACACAACACAACAACATTACACTAAATGATATTACTAGACGGTAAAAAAACATCAGCAGATATTAAAGAAGAAATTGCGTTAGAAGTAGCAGAACTAAAAAAACAAGATAAAAAAGCACCTCATTTAGCTGCAATTATTGTAGGTAGTGATGGAGCAAGTTTAACTTATGTAAATGCGAAAGTAAAAGCTTGTGAGCGTGTTGGTTTTGAATCTTCTTTAATTCGTTTACCTAAAGAAACTACAGAAGAAGAATTACTTAATGAAATTGCAATTTTAAATATAGATAAAGATATAAATGGTTTCATTGTTCAATTACCATTACCAGATCATATTGATGAACAAAAGATATTAATGGCTATTGATCCAGAAAAAGATGTAGATGGTTTTCACCCAATGAATGTTGGTAAATTAGCATTAAATCTTCCTACTTTTATATCTGCTACTCCATTTGGAATTTTAGAGTTGTTAGAACGTTATAATATTGAAACTTCGGGTAAAGATGTTGTTGTAATTGGACGTAGTCATATTGTTGGTAGTCCAATGAGTATTTTATTAGCTCAAAAAAGAAAAGTTGGAAATGCAACTGTTACTTTAACACATAGTAGAACTAAAAACCTATCAGAAGTAACTAAAAAAGCTGATATTATTATAGCTGCCTTAGGTATTCCTGAATTTTTAAAAGGTGATATGGTAAAAAAAGGAGTAGTTATAATTGATGTAGGAATTACAAGAGTTGCTGACTCTTCAAAAAAGAATGGATTCAGATTAGTAGGTGATGTTGATTTCAATGAAATGACAGAAAAAGCCTCACACATTACTCCTGTACCTGGTGGTGTTGGACCAATGACTATAGCAATGCTTTTGAAAAACACCTTACTTGCTCTGTATAGACAAGAAAATTAATTTTTTAAAATACATTATAAATAAAAAGACTACAATATTTGTTATTGTAGTCTTTTTTTATATTTATCTAGATATTACTTTACTGTAAACTAACCAAACTATTTTTTATAGTTTCAATTTTAGCTATAGTATCTGATTCCTTTTTTCGTTCTAAAGTAATTACTTGTTCTGGAGCATTATTTACAAATCGCTCATTAGATAATTTCTTTTGAATCCCAAACAAAAATCCTTCTGCTCTTTTTAACTCAGTCTTTAATTTTATAATTTCAGCTTCAACATCAATATTATCTAAAGAAATTGGCACAAAATATTCATTCGATTTTACTCTAAAAGATGCTGCTCCTTCTACTTTGTCAGAAACATAACTTATCACTGATGTATTCGTTAATTTTTGAATAACCTGATCAAAATTCTGAGTATAATTTTCAGTATTAACAACTGATAATTCTATAGCTTCTTTAAATGCTATATTTTTTTCTTTCCTAATTGTTCTAATTCCTGAAACAATATTAGCTGCAAAATCAAACTCGCTTATTAATTCCTTATCAAACTCTAATACTGAAGGATATTTAGCGATAATCAAAGCTTCTTCAGGTGCTCTTTCTGCTATTGATTGCCAAATTTCTTCTGTAATAAACGGCATAAACGGATGTAAAATCTTTAAATTATCTTCAAAAATTGCAATTACCTCCTTATATGTTTTAATATCAATTGGTTGTTGATATGCTGGTTTTACAATTTCAAGTAACCAACCACAAAAATCATCATATATTAATTTGTAAATAGCCATTAAAGCATCACTTAAACGATATTTACTATAATGATCTTCAATTTCAACTAATACTTGCTGAAATTTAGCTTTATACCATTCTAGACCTAATTTACTAGAGGCAGGTTGCTCAATAGTCTCAGACACCTCCCATAAAGTTGTTAAATAAAAAGCACTCCATACCTTATTTCCTAACCCTTTACCTTGTTGGCATAAAGCTTCATCAAACATTAAATCGTTTCCAGCTGCTGAACTCAATAACAAACCAACACGAACCCCATCTGCCCCAAAGTCTTCAATTAACTTAAGTGCATCAGGAGAATTACCTAGTGACTTTGACATTTTACGACGTTGTTTGTCACGTACTAATCCTGTTAAATAAACATTTTCAAACGGACGCTCATCTTTATACTCATATCCAGCAACGATCATACGAGCAACCCAGAAAAATAAAATATCTGGCCCAGTTACTAAATCGTTTGTAGGGTAATAATATTTAATTTCTTCATTCTCTGGATTTCTGATTCCATCAAAGACAGACATTGGCCATAACCAAGAAGAAAACCAAGTATCTAAAGCATCTTCATCTTG
>JBELFC010000126.1:0-9434 GCA_042093175.1 Tenacibaculum sp.
CCTGCTGATTACAAATCAGCTGCTCTAGCCAGCTGAGCTACATCGGCTTTTGCTTTAAAGCGTGGCAAATATATAATGATTTTCGAAACTACAAAAACTTTTTTTTACTTTTTTTTAATGTGTTTTTTTAATCGTTTGAGAGTCTTTTTTTTAAGTGGTTTTTGGTAAGGAGAAAAGATAGAGTTTAAGAACTTTTTGCATCATGTTTTTACATTTTTTACTATTCTTGTTTTTAACAATGATGCTTATTTTTGTGTTGTTCTTAATTTCTATTGTTATTATTCCGTTAGGAAAATATATATTTAAGCTGTTATGATTTTCTTCTTTAAAGAACAAATCAAACTCACCAATCACCCAGTTTTTAAATTTTTCATATAAAGACAAAGAAATAGTATCTGAAAAAGAAGTACTGTAATAAGATTTCGAATAAATTAATTCCGAAAAATCTTTATTGTTTTGAATTGATTGATTAGTTGCTAACATGATTGTTATACTTTAAAAAAAATATTCTTTTTAAAAAGAATGTAGCTTAGTAAAAGATAAAAAGAAACAACACTAAGGGCGTATAGTAAAGAAGCTAGTTCTGTAATTGGAATATGATGGTTAAAAAAAACATTAAATAACCAAGAATGTATAGTTTCATTATCATTGATTTTAATTAAATAAAATGTTTTGGCTATTACCATTGATAAAAAATAAATAGTTATGGCATTTTTACTAACATATATAAGCTTTTTACTTAGTGTAATGTTTTTTATATCATTAATATAATAAGTAATAGAAAGGGCTAGTGAAGCCCAGCCTGCAGTGACTAAAACAAAGCTACCCGTCCAGATAGTTTTATTTATAGGGTACCAAATACTCCAAGTGTAGCCTAGTATAAAAAGTCCTATAGCAAAGAAAAGTAATGAATGTTCCTTTTTATAGTTACTGTTTTGATAAGTAAGTATTTTACCGGCAATGATGCCTAGTAAACAGGTTGCAATTGATGGAATGGTGCTAAGTAATCCTTCTGGGTCAAAAGTACTTCTCCACATATGATTTCCTAAAATAGTGTAATCAATATAGTTTGACCAATTGTTTAAATTATTTTCAAAAGAAGGTAATTCTCCATTGGGCAAATGCATAAATCCAGTAAACAGAAAATAGCTTAGTAAGAGTAAGGCAATTACTGATGTAATATTTTTTACAGTTAGATTTAGAAATAATATTGATGAAACCAAAAAGACAATTCCTATTCTTTGTAGTACTCCTGGTATTCTTAGAGTTTGTAGTTCTTCAATAAAAGGAAAATTTGGAGTAAAAATATTTATAAATAAACCAAGTCCAATTAGTTTTAAACTTCTTCTTATTATTTTTTTATAAGTTAGGTTGTTAGCTTTTTGATTTTTATAAGCTAGCGCTATTGATATTCCTACAATAAATAAGAAAAATGGAAAGATTAAATCAGTTGGAGTTAATCCATGCCATTTAGCATGAAGTAAAGGAGGGTAAACAGAGCTCCAAGTACCAGGGTTGTTAACTAAAATCATTGCAATTATAGTTAAGCCTCTAAGTGTGTCAACTGATTGTAATCGTTTCAATGAGAATATGATATTATAAAATAGTTGTACTAATTTTCTTCCATACTTTTATAAGTAAATAGGCAAATACAACAGCAACTGTTGTTATAATAAGTGCTAAGGTGTACTTTCCGTAAATCCAATAACCAGTAGCAAACATACAGCTGTAAATGAAAATAGTACCCAAAAGCATTGCTAATATACCATTTGGAACGCTCCATTTTTCATTTGAATTAATAAGGTTGATGTTTTCGTTTTGAGCTTTGTTTGTAATGTGTTTCCAGCCGTTTCCTCCTGGTTGTATTTTTTTATAGAAGTTGTATAGTACCTGGTCTTTTTCTGGAGAAGTTAAAAATGTCGTTATTACCCATACTAAAGTTGTTATAAGTACAATAAAAGGGAATTTAAACCAACTAGGAAAAACCCCAGTTTCTGCGTTAAAAAGTACTTCACCAAATGAAGTGAAATTTAATAATATTGATATTATACCAGAAGAAAACATTGCAGCAATTTCACTCCAAGCATTAATACGCCACCAAAACCAGCGTAGTATAAATATAAGCCCTGTACCAGCTCCAAACATTAAAATTACTTCAAATAATTGCAATGCATTTGTTAAAAGTAATGCAAATAAAGCACTAAACAGCATTAATACAACTGTTGAAACTCTACCAACAAGAACTAGCTTTTTTTCTGATGCATTTGGATTAATTTGTTGTTTGTAAAAGTCATTTACTATGTAAGAAGCTCCCCAGTTTAAATGAGTTGAAATAGTACTCATGTATGCAGCTACCAAAGAAGCTAATACAATACCTAATAAACCACTAGGAAGTTTTGTTAACATAGCAGAGTATGCTAAATCATGCCCTAGTTTATTGTCTGCTACATTTGGAAATGCTTCTTTTATACTGGCTAAATCTGGATATAGAATTAAAGAGGCTAAAGCAACTAAAATCCATGGCCATGGGCGTAAAGCGTAATGCATAATATTAAAAAAGAATGTAGCACCTATAGCATGGTTTTCATTTTTAGCTGCAAGCATTCTTTGGGCGATATAACCACCACCACCAGGTTCAGCTCCAGGGTACCAGGCACTCCACCATTGAACAGCAAAAGGTATTACTAATAAGGTAATAACAGCTTCAGTATTACTAAAGTCAGGTAGTATTGATAGTTTATTGATAACGTTTTCATGCGTAACTAAGCTTTTTAAACCTCCAATTTCTGGTAAGTTAACTAAATACCAAGCAGCACCAATTGCCCCAATCATAGCAACAAAAAACAATAAAAAATCGGTATAAACTACACCTTTAAATCCTCCTATAGCACTAAAAACAACTGTAATTACTCCAGCATATACAATAGTTTGCCAAGGCTCTAACCCTAGCATTATTTGACCAATTTTTATAGCGGCAAGTGTTACCGCAGCCATAGCCATTATATTGAATATAACACCAAGATATACAGCACGTAGCTTTCTTAGGAATTTTGCAGGTTTTCCGCCATAACGTAGTTCATAAAATTCAATATCTGTATTTACATTTGATTTTCGCCAAAGTTTAGCGTAAACAAATACTGTTAGTAAACCTGTTATTAGAAAAGCCCACCAAACCCAGTTTCCAGAGACTCCGTTTTTTCTAACTATATCTGTAACTAAGTTAGGTGTATCAGTTGAAAATGTTGTTGCTACCATTGATAATCCTAATAACCACCAAGGCATGTTTCTTCCAGATAAAAAAAACTCTTCTGAATTTTTACCAGATTTTTTAGATACATATATACCTATTGCTAATACAATAGTGAAAAATAATATGATTATAGTGTAATCAAGAGAGCTTAAGTTAATCATTAATTAGTTTTTAAAAGTTGAAATCTAATGAAATTGAAAGGTTTATGGTAAATTAATTCTACCAACAACTATGTTTTTTTGATAAACAAAATAAAAACAAAGACAAAAAGCCTTTATTTTAAACAATAATTAATTATTGTTTAAAATAATTTGTTTTGTATTGTTTATGTATTTTCTGCCTATGGGTATTCTTTTGTTGTTTATATCTACTGAATTTCCTTCAACAGAATTTACTTTGTCAATAGCAATTGTATATGATCTATGTATACGTAAAAAGTTATTACTTGGTAGTTCTTCTGTTATACTTGTTAATGATTTATGTACGATGTAGTTTCCATCAGTAGTACAAACTTTTATGTAGTCTTTTAAACTTTCTATGTATAAGAGGTTGTCGTATTTTACCTTAACGAGTTTTTTATCTACCTTTAAAAAAATATAAGAATCTTCATTTGTATGAATATTTTTTACATTTTGATTTAAATGAAGTTGTTGAGTAAGTTTATTAATCGATTTTAAAAATCGTGGAAAAGGTATAGGTTTTACTAAATAATCAAGAACGTCTAGGTCGTAGCTTTCTGCAGCAAATTCTCGATAAGCAGTTGTAATGATTACATGTGGTTTTACAGGGATATTTTTTAAGAATTCTAACCCGTTCATTTTTGGCATATTAATGTCTAAAAACAAAACATCTATCGGATCTTTTTCAAGAGTGTTTATTGCTTCTAAAGGGTTATTAAATGTATCTACAATATTTATGTTTTGAAATTCTTGTAGGTGGTTTTTTATAACATTAATAGCTAAAGGTTCGTCATCTATAATAACACAATTAATTTTCACTTTATTGTTTTTTTGTTAGAGGAATCTCTAAATTAACAGAATATAAATTATTTTCTTGTGAAATATCAAGTTTATAATTTCTTTTGAATATTAAATCAAGTCTTCTTTTTGTATTTGTATTTCCAATCCCTCCTTTTTTTTGATTTAAAGAAGGTTCGAAACTATTTTTAAGACTAAAGATTAAATTGTTTTCTTGAGTGATTTCGAAACTAATATAGATATAAAAATCATTATTATTTTTATTTCCATGTTTAAAACAGTTTTCTATGTATGATAAAAAAATTAAAGGAGGCACTTTTGCGTTGGCTATATTACCTTTTATGTTTAAATCTACTGTTGAATTTTTATTGCAACGAAGTAATTCTAAATCTAAATAGTTTTGGATGTATTCAATTTCTTTTAAAAGTTTTACCTTGGGTTCTTTTACATCGTAAATAACATATTGCATTATATCAGAAAGTTTTAATACAACAGTTGAGGCTAAATCTGATTTCTCTAGAGTTAAAGCATAAAGGTTGTTGAGTGTATTAAAGAAAAAATGCGGCTGTATTTGAGTTTTTAAAAAGTTTAATTCACTTTTTAAATGTTCTTTTTTTAAATTCTCTATTCTATTACGTTGGTTTACCCAATCCACTGTCAATTTTATAGCTGTAGCTAAAGCTAAAACATATAGTTCTCCAAGAGTAACGGCTACAATATGATTAAAGGTGAAGGCTTCTTGATATCCTTCAGATTCTGGCCATATGTTTTTAGTAACAAGAAAATAATTAAGGGCAGTTCTAGCGGTGTATAAGAAACTTAATGATATAAATAATGATGTGATATATCTTTTATATTTTTTCTGTATCAGAAACTTTGGTATAAAAAAATACAAATTAGCATAAACAATAACTATATGTAGAGGGAATTCTATTAAGTTAGATTTTAATGAGTACCAATAATCGTCAAAATAGCTTCCCCACCTTATAACATTAAATAGGAAATAGCCAGTCCAGAAAAGAACATGGTACTTTCTTTTTATAGTTCTATTTGAGTATTTGTTTTTTATAAAATTCAAAATTAGAGTAAATTGAGTGTGTAATTTATACCAATTTTTTGGGTGTACCAAACAAGACTTAACATCTAAAATAGACCGATTTATGATAATCTATAAAATAGAGTCATTCATTGCCTATTTGATGTTGTTTGTATATAATATTTTTTTAACATTTTCAGAAGTGCATAACTTTAAGCAAACAATTAATTAACTTATTCATGAAAAAAAATAAAATTTTACTACTATTTTGTTTTTCTTTTTTAGTAACACAACTGGCTTTAGGTCAAGAAAAAACAATAAAAGGGGTAGTGACTTCTAAGTCAGAGGGGGGACCTCTTCCGGGGGTAGGAGTAATTATTAAAGGAACTACTAAAGGGGTTGAAACCGATTTTGATGGGAAATATCAAATTAAAACCTCAGTAGGAGATGTTTTGCTTTTTACGTACTTAGGTATGAAAGCGCAATCAAAAACAGTAACCAGTCAATCAACAACTATTAATGTAGCATTAGAAGATGATAATGTTTTAAATGAAGTAGTTGTAACTGCCTTAGGGATTAAAAAAGAAAAAAAGGCACTTACCTATTCAGCTCAGGAAGTAAATGGAGATGAACTAACAAAGGTAAAACAAACAAACCCTATCAATAGTTTATCAGGTAAATCAGCGGGGGTAACTATCACAAGAAGTTCATCTGGTATTGGAGGAACTGCAAAAGTTGTATTAAGAGGTAATTCATCTACAACAAACAATGATCCTTTATATGTTATTGATGGAGTACCAATGTTGAATAGTGGAAATGGATCTAATGGTTCAGAACCAGGAACTGATATTTTTGGTAGTCAAACAGGGAACAGAGATGGAGGAGATGCTATGTCTTTAATTAATCCTGATGATGTTGAGTCTATCACAGTATTAAAAGGAGCATCAGCTTCCGCTTTATATGGAAGTCAAGGAGCAAATGGTGTAATTCTAGTAACTACTAAAAAAGGTAAAGAAGGAAGATTATCTGTAAATGTATCATCTAGCTTTACAGTTGATAATGTAATGTCGTTACCAAAATTACAATCAGAATACCAATCAGCTTCAGTGGGAAGCCCAATAGCTGAAAATGGTAGAGTAACTGATCCGAAATCTTGGGGAGCAAAAGCTCAAGGATTAAGTAATGATGCTAAAAGTTTTTTTAATACAGGATATACAGCAATAAATTCTGTGGCTTTAACATCAGGAAACGCTAAAGTACAAACCTATTTTTCATATGCTAATACATTAGCGGAAGGTGTTGTTCCAGGAAATAGACTAGTTAGAAATAATGTAACATTAAGGGAAACAGCTAAGTTTTTAAAGGATAAAATAAATATTTCAGCAAGTGTTAATTTATCTGATCAAAGAATATGGAACCGACCAACAAATGGTTTGTATTCTAATGCGTTAACAGGTGTGTATTTACATCCAGTAGGAATTGATAGAGATATTTATAAAAATAAATTTGAATATTTTAATCAAACAACTAATATGATGGATCAGTATGCATCTTCTTTTGATGAGAACATTCAACAAAATCCATATTGGTTAATAAACAGAAATCCAAGTCAAGATGTTGTACAAAGAGTACTAGCAAATGTATCAGCTAAATATCAAGTAACAGATAACTTCTCATTACAGTCGAGAGTAAGTTATGATAAGTCATTTTTTACATTTGATAAAAAGCAATATGCAGGAACAGATCCTGTAAACTCTGGAGATAATGGAAGGTATGTTTTAGAGAAAACTGAAAACACACAACAATACATTGATTTAATAGCTAATTATTCTAAAGACTTTTCGGAAGACTTAACTTTTACAGGTTTATTAGGAACTAGTTTAACAAAATATGCTATTGGAGATCAAATTTTATTAGATTCTGGTAGGGATGGTAAAGGGTTAAACTTTCCAAATGTTTTTACAATTGCTAATTTTGAAACAACAAATAATATAAGGCAATCTGTAGGAAATAGAGAGGTGCAATCTGTATTTGGATCAGCAAACTTTGGATACAAAAAAATGTTATTCTTAGATGTAACAGGAAGAACAGATTGGTCATCAACATTAGTAAACACAAATTCAACTTCATTTTTCTATCCATCTGTTGGTTTAACAGGGGTTTTTTCAGAAATGTTTGAAATGCCTGAGTCAATTAATTTTGCAAAACTTAGAGTTTCTTATGCTGAGGTAGGAAAGGATATTCCTGTATATGCTACATCGCCATTAAACAAGATTAATCAAACAAATACGGGAATTAGTACAGCGCCTTTTGCTCCAATAGAAGGAGAAACATTAGAGCCAGAAAGACAAAAGGCATTTGAAATAGGAACAGAATGGAGATTTTTAAATAACCGTTTAGGGTTTGAGTTAACGTACTATAGTACAAAAACATTGAATCAAATATTTTTTATTCAAGCTGAGCCTAATCCAAATGGGTACTCTCAAAACATTGTAAATGCTGGAGAGATCTCTAATAAAGGTATAGAATTAGTATTGAATGGAAAGCCAATAAGAAATGAAAATTTCACATGGAATACAATATTAAATTTTGCACAAAATAAAAATGAAGTTGTTTCAGTTCACCCTTCATTACAAGATGGAGAGGCTATTGTTACTGCTAGAGGTGTAAATGGTTATGAGTTTTCATTAATAGAAGGAGAAGATTTTGGAAGTATAAAAGCAAGATCATTAGTAAGAGATCAAAATGGTGTACCAGTAATAAATACATCTGGAGCTTTAAAATCAACAGAATTTAAAACAGTAGCACATGCGCAACCTGATTTTACTTTAGGATGGAGTAATACTTTTGATTATAAGAATTTTACTTTTAGCTTTTTAATTGACGGTAAATTCGGAGGAGATGTAGTAAGTGTTACTGAGGCTGTAAACGATAAGTATGGTGTTTCTCAGGCAACAGCAGATGCTAGAAATACTAATGGAGGAATGATTAATGTAGTAAATGAAGCTGGTGTTGGGTCTCAAATAACAGCACAAGATTACTATAATGCTATTGGAGGTAGAGATGGAATGTTAGGTGAATATGTATACGATGCAACTAATGTTAGTTTAAGAGAATTATCTATAGGGTATAAGTTACCTGTAAAAGGAGACTTCTTTAAAAGTGTAAGGTTGTCTTTAATTGCAAATAATTTATTCTTTTTCTATAAAGAAGCTCCATTTGATCCAAATATATCTGCAAGTACAGGTTTAGGTTTACAAGGTGTTGATATATTCAACCAACCATCAACAAGAAGTGTAGGGTTTAATGTTAATATAAACTTTTAAGAAATGAAACGAACTTTTAAATATATACAACTATTAATAGTTTTAGTAATTGTTAATGCGTGTACAGAAGATTTTGCAAAGATAAATACCGATCCACATGGTATTTCACAAGAAAGCTTAACACAACAAAATAACCACATAGGATCTAGGTTTTCGCCAATGTTTTCTAATGTAATTCGTGTAGAGCCAGCATGGAACTATCAATTACAGCAAAACTTAAATGCTGATGTTTTTTCAGGGTACATGACTGCCCCAACACCATTTGCAGGAAATATAAATAATCAAACATACGCATTAGTTAATGGGTGGAACGGTTTTATATGGAATGATGCATATGATGCAAATAATGGAAATGGAGTAATGCCATATGCAAGAGAAATAAAAGAACAGGTAGAATTGTCAAATTCACAAGGAGGAGAAAAGTTTGTATTCTTAGCCAATATTATAAAAGTGATGGCTATGCATAGAGTATCTGATGTTTTTGGTCCTATTCGTTATTCAAAATTCAACGATTATGGTACTACAGGTGAATACGATTCTCAAGAAGATGCTTATAAAGCGTTTTTTAAAGATTTAGATGAGGCTATTGCTGGATTAAAACAGTATCATGGCGATATGCAGTTTGTTCCGTTTGACGAGTCAAACCTAGGAGGAGATGTTGCTTCTTGGAGAGCTTTTGCTAATTCTATACGACTACGATTAGCTATTAGGATATCTAAAGTAAATCAGGCTATGGCTAAAACTGAAGGGGAGAAAGCATTAGCGAGTGATGCAGGATTTATAGCCAATACAATGACAGTAAACATGGGAGGTTTTTCACATCCATTAGCAACTATTAGTGGAAC
>JBELFC010000127.1:0-9431 GCA_042093175.1 Tenacibaculum sp.
TATTCCTGCTCCAAAATCATATCCATCCAAAATAAAAAATACAACTAAAACAATCACTATTATTATATACCAAAATATTTCCATAATCTAATGTGTTTGAGGTTTTGGGCCTTCATTAATTGTTTTCCCTACTAAAACTAAAAATAAGAGGCCTAGTAGCATGTATAAAGCAACAAAACCTAATAATGTAAATAAAGTATTTCCTGACGATACTGTTGGTGAAATACCATCGCTTGTTTTTAATAAACCATATACTAAATACGGTTGCCTACCTAATTCGGTAGTATACCACCCCGTAATATTAGCGATATAAGGAAACGGAACTAAAAACATGATAGTCCATAATAAGCGTTTTGAGGTGTATAATTTTTTTCGCCATAAAAAGAAAAATGCTAATGCCATTATACCAATAAATAAAGTACCTAAACCAACCATTATATGATATGAATAATACAATGCAGGAATATTATCGGGTAATTCTTCTTCTTTAAATTGATCCATTCCAGGAATTTGTTTATCCCATTCTTGATAGGTTAAAAAACTTAGGATGTTCGGAACAGCTATTTTGTTGTCTAACTTCTTTTCAACCATATTTGGTTGACCAATTAATACAATCTCTGCTCCTGCTTCTTCCGTTTCAAAAATACCTTCCATGGCTGCAAAAGTTGCTGGTTGATACCTCGCTACATTTTTGGCATTCCAATCTCCCGTAGGAAATGCCAAGAGAACACTAGAAATCAATCCGAAAACAACCCCTGTTTTTAAAAACAATTTTCCATATTCTAGTTGTTTTTTTCTTAATACGTAAAAAGCACCTATACTTGCTACTACAAACGATGATGTTACTACGGATGCTAATTGGTTATGCAAAAAAGCAGGTAACAACCAAGGGTTAGTAAATAACGCTGAGAAGTTTTCCAATACAAATTTCCCGTTTTCTAATACTTCATAGCCTACAGGATGTTGCATCCATGCATTGGTTGATAAAATAAACCAACCACTTGCCCATGAGCCTAAAAAAACTAAAAAACCCGTTAAAAAGTGTAGTTTTTGGCCCATTAATTTTTCTCCAAAAATAAATAATGCTAAAAATGAGGATTCTAAAAAGAAAGAGAACATTCCTTCCATTGCTAATGTTTGTCCAATAATACCACCTGTTAGTTCAGAAAACTTAGCCCAGTTAGTACCAAATTGAAATTCCATCGGAATTCCGGTTACGACTCCCATGGTAAAATTTACAGCAAAAATTTTCATAAAAAATTTAGCAGCATTGTTATATTTTTCAATGTTATTTCTTAAATATTTACCTTTAAAATAGACAATCAATAACGATAACCCCATGGTTAATTGCGGAAAAATATAGTGGAAAGTGATAGTAAATGCAAACTGCAATCTATCATAAAAGAGCATGTCATCCATAATCTAATTTTTAGACTATAAAAATACGAATCGATTCGTGGATTCTAGACAATTTTGGCTATAAAAAAGAGGCATAAACGAACTTTTAACAGCTTATTTTTTCTTGAATCTTATAAATAACTCCATCCCTTGTCTATTAGGATATGAATTGTAACATTCATTAAAAGTTTCGAAAGAAAAAAACGGTTCAAAATACTTAATATACTCTTGTTTTGTTCCTCCAAATGGTGGATGATCATCATTTAATTTAGCATCGAACAATAGCCCCACTAACTTTCCTTCATTTTTCAATACTTCATGCATTTTAGAAGCGTACTTAGCTCTTAATGTTGGATTAATAGCGCAAAAAAAAGTTTGTTCAATAACCAAGTCAAACTGCATTTCAAGATCAAAAAAATCACCTAAAATTAATTGATCTTCAGGAAGATTTGGAATTCTGTTTTTTATGTTCTCAATGGCTGTTTCTGACAAGTCAATTACATACACATTTTTAAAACCTTTATTAAAAAGGTATTCTGCTTCATAGGAGTTTCCACCTCCAGGAATTAAAATTTTCAGCTCTTTATTATCTAGTTGATCAAAATAGGCTTTCAATGGTGGAGATATTTCACCTAAATCCCATCCAATTTTATTGTTTTTGTATTTATTATTCCAAAAATCTGCTGCTAAATCCATCTAACAAAATTAATTATTCTTTTTTTCATTTAACCTTACCCAGCAAAATTTAATTTCAAAAATATAATAAGTTTAAAGATGAACATTTGTTTGCCTTTACTGTTTTACATATTTTTGCCGTCATGGAAAAATTAAAACAACGCTGGGGTATTAATAGTAATTGGGATATTATTGCTATTTTTATTGTTTTTGCTATAAATGGCTCATTTGCTGCTTGGGTTGCTAAACCTATAACAGCTTATTTAGGTCTTTCACCAGAAACTATATCTCCTTGGTTATATTGGCCTTTACGTATTTTACTAATTTTCCCTATTTACCAAACTACTTTACCTATAGTTGGTTGGTTTTTTGGGCAATTCAAATTTTTCTGGGAGTTTGAAAAGAAATTTTTAGGTCGTTTAGGATTAGGTTTCCTTTTTAAAAACAATGAAGATTAGAAAGATTAACTTTAATCAGCCTCTACCTTTTACTGATATTTCTAAGGGATACCCCTTATGAATCAAATAGGGTTTCTAGGTATTTTTATTAAAAAAAATAGCATTTACATTTGTTACAAGTCTATATACTAGATGATTAACATTGTTTTTTAATATAATACCATGCAGAAGAATGACATTGAATAATATTTTTAAAATTAAAGAACTAGACAATATAGTAAATTCATTAGAAGTTAAAGTTCAAAATTATTTATCAGATAAAAATTACTATATAAAAGACAGGAAATTAAAAAGGTTAATTGAATGGAACCATACTGTAGTTAATCAGAAAATAGTTAAGGTTGTTTACCCAAACGAAAATTGCCCAAATGATATAAAAAAGATAGTTAAAGAATTTATTACCAATGAGTTTAATACTTCTTCATTATAAGAACATCCTAATACACTTATAAATAACAATTTTGTATTAATAAACCACCAGCAAATTAATTTGTTGGTGGTTTTTAATTTAAAAAGAACAAGTACTATTTATTATTTTTTCTAATTAAATTTAATGTATATTCCATTACAGTATCTACATTATTTACATAATCATCTATAGATTGAGTAATTTCATAATCAGGCATAATACCTCTATCTATAGGAAATGATGTAGCCGTAGTTATATAAGTATTTCTTGCAACACTATAAACAACTCCTGTATTGGGTAAGCGTAACCTCTTTTGGCCACCAGTACAAAACTGATTGGAACCTAGCTCCTCTCCTACTAATGTAGCTAATTTCAAGTGTTTTACTAATGACATAAAATGCCCAGTTGTAGACCCTCCGTTTCCATCCATAGTAATGTAAGTACTACCCTTAAAGTTATTACTAGAGGGTTCAATTTCATCTAAACTTTCAGAAAATTGAGAACTAGAGAAATATGTAAAAGGAGTTTGAGACAAGTATTTTAATAAATAAATTCCTGCATCAGAAGGACCTCCTCCATTACCTCTTATATCGATTACTAAATTCTTAATATTCATTTTAGCCATGGAATCAAAACTATTGTCTATAAATGCTTTAAACGTTTTAAACCGCTTTCCATAATAGGCAAAACTTCTAATTGTCATTAAAGCAGTTTTTTTATCATTTAAATAGTTAAGACATAAAGTTTCTTGACATAAATAATTTGGTAATTTTTGAAAATTATTTTGATAATTAGTTAAAGGATTTAATTCTATGGGATCAGTAGCTCCTTTTAATAGAATTTTATAGAACTTAGGGAAACCTAACGCATAAGGTATTATTGATGTTGAATGTGCATTTAAAAAATTCTTTTTATACGTTTCAATGTTTCCTTGCGATGAAATATGTTTAAAAATTTCTAACTTAATAACTTCAATCGACTTACCATTAATAGCTACAATTTCATCTTTTAAGTTTACTTTTTCTTTATTAATTAGTGAATTTGAAACATATAATTTATTATTAATCATTTTAACTTCAAGTGGAAATCGTAATTCAATGGGAATTAATTTTCTTTCTTGATTAAAGTATCCCATAGAAGTGTGGCTACAATTAATATTAGCTATTATTTCACTACAATGCCAAAGATATTCGCTAAAAGTAGTACTTTCAGTTATCAGGTCTTTTTTCGATTCAATAGCATTCCAAAAATCCTTTTTACTTATAAATTTATAAACATTCGGATTAACTTCTGATAATCTGCGCCCAAGTTCATCTAAATCATCTGTATACTCTTTAATTGTATATTTTTTTCCAAAGCTTGTAGCATCATAAATACTATATTTAAGTTTATTTATCATGTCTTCAGCATTAATATTCTTTGAATTTAATACTAAAGATTTTTCATAATTTTTAATGGCTTGATTTTTATCTCCAGCCAAATTATATGCTTCTGCTAAGCTATCATAAGGATTAGAAGATTGAGGAAATTCACTAACTAATAATTTAAATATTTCAATAGCGTCACTTACTTTTCCATTACTTAAATATTGATAACCAAGTGTGTTTAACTCATTTTCATTTTCAAAATTATATTTAGTTGGATATTCTTTTTTGAGCTTATGATAATATGCTATAGTTTCTTTAATTGTAGTATTGGGTAAAACTGAAATTGCTTCTGCTATAGATTTCTTTTGTTCAACTTTAGAATTATTAGATGTTTTAGATTTACAACTAATTAAAAAAACTGTTATTAATAACAGTATTGTAAATACTTTAATAGGCTTTTTCATTTATAATATTGTTTTAATTCAAAAACAAAAAAAACATAAGTTTTGAAATAATTAGACAAGAATACTCATCGTATTTGTTCAAAATTATAAATATGAACTTATAATTGTTCTCTATATTTTGATGGTGTAACACCAACTACTCGTTTGAAATAAGTATAAAATGTTGATTTAGAATTGAATCCTGATTCTTTTCCTATTGCATCTAAAGTATACTTAGTATTAGAGCAAATTATTTGTTTTGCTTCTTCAACTCTGTATTCATTCACAAAATTTGAAAAACTTTTCCCTATACTATCATTCAAAAGTTGTGATAATTGATGTGTAGAAATAGAAAGTTCATTTGCTATATCAGAAGATTTTAAATTAGGATTTTTAAAAGGTTTTTTAGCATCCATGAATTCCTTAAGTTGAACTATCAATGGATTAGTTATTAAGCTATCCATTTTTTTATTCAAATATTTCTGTTCAATATAAAAAACCTGTCCCCTTTCTTTCTTTTTAAACAAAAAGAAAATAAAAAAAGAGTAAAAAATAGCTGAAAAAACAATTGAACCTAACACAAAATAGGTGAAACTAATCCAAAAATAAATACACCATAAAAGAAGTATTGAGATCAATAATAAAGATAACCACCAATTTTTAACAGTGATTTTTTCTTTTCCAAATTCACTATTTTTTATACTTAAATAAACTACTCTAATAGAGAGTAATAAATAAATTAACCATTGAATATTTATTCCTTTTAAAATATATTTTTTATAAAAAATTGGATCCGTTCTAAATGGATATATAATATGCATTATAATAGCAACAACAATCCAAAATAAAATATGGTGCTTCCAAAAAGAAAGTATCTTATTTTCTCTATTGGTAATTGATAAAACATATAAGAATAAAAAAGGGCCGATAAAAAGAAAAGAAACGGGGCCAAATTTAGAATATGCATTTGGAGTTATATCACTAAAAAAATAAATTAATGAACGAAAAGCCCGTTCACTTATGAAAAAAAGGAAAAATCCAAATAACTTATTAGATAATCTTTTTGACTTTTTATAAAAAATGAAATATAAACTTATAAAAAAGCTATTAAAGACACCTATAGCTCCAAAAAAGAATAAAAAAAGTGATGAAAAAGACATAGTACAATTAAAAGCATCAAATATTTAACTAGTACAACTAATTTAACTTTAAATTTCTCTATTAGCTAAAAATTAAAGAATAAAATATAACACTATTAGAAACAACAAAAACTTTTACAAGAGTTATTGTAAAAGTGTAATGTTGTTTTATTTAATTTTTTAGCTTAAATCTTTTTAACGCGAACAGCATTCATTCCTTTCATCCCTTTTTCTAATTCGAAAGAAACTTTATCATTTTCAGTTATTTCATCAATTAAACCACTAACGTGCGTAAAATATTTTTGTTGGTCTAATGAATCAATAATAAATCCAAAACCTTTAGATGAATCAAAAAATGATACTTTTCCTTTTCTTACAGGATCCACATCTTCTTTATCAATATCTAATGTTTTAGGTACACTAATTTGAATACTTTCTGCATCAACCTGAACTCTTTGTGCAGGATCTGGTGGCGTATCTGTAAGATTACCATAAATATCTACATAGGCAAATTCAATTCCTTTTTTGTCACTCTCCTTAGCTTCAGCTTTTCGAGCTTCCATCTTCTTTCTCTTATCTTCTCGTTTTTTTAAACGTTTTTTTTCTTTTTCAGCTTTGTTAAATGTCTGTTGCGATTTTGCCATTTATTATTTTTAAATTTAATTTCTGTACTACTACTTATTTATGCTAACAACATTAAAAACACACTATTAAGCAGTATATTTTTAAAGTTATTTATTTTATTATGATAAGCTTAAATGCTTAATATAGAGTTCTTTTGTAGTTGGTATTGATAAAAAAGTATCTAATCTTTTTAATACTAAAGAATGTTGTTTTCTTGGGTAAACTACCAATCTGCTTTTGCAAATATACAAATAAATGTACTTTTATGTTTATTTTTTCTGCTCCTCTACCTAATATACTCTTTTAAATTAAAATAATTCATAAAAAAAAACTCATCTAATAGAGATGAGTTTTTTAATTTTTTATTCTTTAGAGTATCGTATACTTCTATTTAAGTAATCCGGTATTGATGGATTGTTTGGATCACTAAAATCATTTCTAGGATCACCATCCTTGTTTTTATCTTCATATTTAGTTAAAATACCATCTCCATCATCATCAACATCCAAATAATTAGCTATTCCATCTTTATCTGTATCATCATTTTTAGGGTTTCCATCTCCATCTGGATCTTCAAAAATAGAAGCTACAGTGTCATTATCTTGATCAGTGTTTTCTACTGTATCCCATAATTCAATATAAAATAATAAAACTGAATTAGCAGGAATTCCTGGTCTACTGATATTTCTATATGCTAATCCTGATGGGATAAATAAAATTCCTTTACCACCTTTATCATATGTTATTGGTCCATTAGTTACAGTTTTATTTTCTCCTCCTTTGAAATTAGGAAAACTATGTGTCCATCCAGTTATTACGTTAGCTAATGAAAACCATGTTGTATTGTTATCAAATTCACTACCTAAAGTTTTCTCTCCTAATATTCTTCTTCCTTTATATCTAGAGTAAACTGAGTCCATGATTGTTGGAAACCCTTTTTTTCTAAGTAAATTTCCAGCACCGTTATAAACAGGAGTACCATCTCCAACAGTAATTACATAATAATATAACTTATAATTTATATCATTCTCTTTTATCTCTTTTGTTACTAACTTTGAATCATCAAAAAGTGCAGTTTCTCCAGATTTCAATGGTTCTACAGCATCAGTAGTTACATTATAATAGTTGTTTTTCAAAAACTTTACTATTGTGTCATTATCTTTTTTCTCTTGCGCAGCATGGTCAAAGACTTCTACACTAGAACTATCTCCACATGAATATAATACTATACTAACTATAAGTATGTAAAAAAAATATTTAATTTTTATCATTTATTCTTAAGAATTTTGATGCGCAATTTACCATTTTTATACCTTTGTAAAAAATGAATTAATAATTTTTAACTTTTTATATGAGAATTGATAAATATTTGTGGTGTATTAGATTTTTTAAAACACGTAGTATAGCCACAGATGCTTGTAAAAAAGGGCATATAAAAATAAATGGTACTAATCTAAAACCCTCTAAAGAAATATTTGGAAATGAAGAAATAGTAATTAGAAAAAATCAAATTAACTATAAAATAAAAGTTTTAGATATTCCACCAAGTAGAGTTGGCGCCAAATTAGTTGATTTATATCGTAAAGATTTAACGCCAAAAGAAGAATTTGAAAAAACTGAACTTTTAAAGTACGCTAAAGATTACTATAGAAAAAAAGGTACTGGTCGTCCAACCAAAAAAGATCGTAGAGATATTGATGATTATAATGACGATAATGAATAGTATTTTTATAAAAAATAAAAAATGGAAACAAAAAATAATATTATACTAAACAATGTTCAAATAGAACAAAAAATAAAAAGAATTGCTTATCAAATATATGAGAGTAATAGTAATGAAAAAGAAATAGTTATTGCTGGTATTACATTAAACGGATATCTTTTAGCTAAAAAATTGGCTACAGCTTTATCTAAAATCTCATCTATTGAAGTATTATTATGTGAAGTTTCTATTAATAAAAAGAAACCTATTAATTCTGTTACTACTTCTTTAACATCTAGTGAATATAAAAATAAAGCACTAGTATTAGTTGATGATGTTTTAAACTCTGGTACAACCTTAATTTATGGTGTAAATCATTTTTTACAAGTTCCTCTAAAAAGGTTTAAAACGGCTGTTTTAGTAAATAGGAATCATAAAAAATACCCAGTAAAAGCAGATTTTAAAGGTATATCATTATCAACTTCAATAAAAGAACATGTTGTTGTTGAATTTAATAACAATGAAACTATAGCTTATTTAAGTTAATAAGCTATAGATTTCATTAGATATTTCATCTATTTCTTTGGTATCAATAGCTATAGTGTGTTTTGCTTGGTTGTAAAAGTAGCTGCGTTCAAATAGATGTTTTGCAACAAACTCATTAAGGTCATCATTTTTAAGGTTTGCTACTAAAGGTCTTTGCTCTTTCTCACTTTTCAGTCTGTTAATAATTGTACTTATACTAGCTCTTAAGTAAAAAGAAATCGTTTTTTTTGATTCTTTTATCAAATCCATATTATTTCCATAACAAGGTGTACCTCCCCCTAAAGATAACACAAAGTTATCTTCTGCTTCTACTAATTCTTTGAGGTATTCATTTTCTTTTTTTCTAAAATAAATTTCACCTTTATTTTGAAATATTTCTGAAACCGTTTTATTTTCTTTTTTTTCTATGTAATCATCTAAGTCAATAAATGGTAAATCGTACTTTTTAGCCACTATTTTACCTATTGTAGACTTTCCACTAGCCATATAGCCTAAAAAAATTATTCTCATGATTATTGAAAATTAATATGTTACAAATATCTGTAAAAAAAACTTAAAAAAAGGTTTTGCAATTTAAAAAACGGTTGTATATTTGCAACCGCTTTCAGAAGCAAACAAATGACCTGGTAGCTCAGTTGGTAGAGCATCTCCCTTTTAAGGAGAGGGTCCT
>JBELFC010000128.1:0-2183 GCA_042093175.1 Tenacibaculum sp.
TGAGGCTTCCCAAAAAAGTTTTCATACTCTAACATTGAAGTAATACGAGTTGGTTTCCCTTTTAAATCTCCTATTGCTTTTTTTGTCGCCTTTTCTGTATATCCAATAAAGGCTGGAATTGCTGTTTCTACTTGAGCTACTGATGGTGGAAATTTCACAATTTCTTCAATGTAGACTCCTGGTGTTTTGTAAGCTGACATAATTATTAATTTTAATTTTTATTATATAAATATTTCTGAATAGTAATCTTGGCTATCCTTATCTAGTGTAATACTCTCTATTGTGGGATTTGGAAAAAAAACAGTTCCTTGAGACTGGGGAGTTACATCAGTTTTACCAATTTCTACGCGCCCATTTTTTGTTAAAGGGTGCTTAGCATTTGTAATCATTTTTAAATTTTCAGACAACTGACTATACCTCCAAAATGTTTTTCTATTTTCTATATATATCTGAAAATTTGGAACCTCTTTTAACACACATTTTTTACTTACATCAAAATTGTTTGTTTCAGGATTTTTCACAAACACATTTTCAGTTAATTTAGAATTATTATCTCCTAAAATTTTCAACCTCAAAACACCAATAACTCCTTTGCTTTTATACTTTTGAATACTTAAATTTAAACTATCCAAAACTTCTTGTTCTTGAGAATTTAATGAAACATTATTCTGTATTTTGTTTTCAATTGTATTAATTTGATTAACCTCAAAATCAGCAATAGTAACTTTCTTAGGCGTATTTGTATTAAACTCATTCTCTTTTTCCATTTCATATACTAACCTTCTTGATTCTTCTTCAGAGATTAAAAAAGAACTCCATTTTTCAATATCAGTACTTGCTTCAAAAATGTTAATAGCTGACGATGATATATTAGATAAATGATAGAATTGCTTTGTAGTTTTATCTATTATTTCAGTGTAATTTTCAAAATACCTATCTGTTATTTTCACAAAAAAAGTTAGTGTTAAATCGTTTGGTAAATTAATAAGCGGACTATACCTTTCTATTTCCTTATTCCCTTCCATAGCTACTTCTTTCAATGAAGTAGTAAGTACTCTCATTCCTTTTGAATGATTTCTTATCATTAATCTATAATCCTTTATTGTTTCTTGGGTAATCCTATTAGGTATTATTTCAATACAAGTTTTGCTATCATATGCTTTATCTGCTTCTTCTTTTTCTTTAGGTTTTAATTTTTTAGTAGGTTCTGGATTAATTGAATGATATTTTTTTTCACCTCTATCTAAAAAATAAGCATGTAATAAATTAATATTAAAGAGTGTTTGATATACCATTGTAATTAATTATTAATTATTGCATTTTTATTCATCTCTGTAACTACTGATCCTTCGCGTTTAAGGGCATCTCTTTCTATCTCTAATAATGTTATTTTATAAAGTACTGATGGGTTTTGTTTTCCACCTAAGGTTCCCCATATGAAATTCAATTCTTCAAAAGTTGGCGTATATAACTCCGTTATAAACTTGAAGCTTTTAATATTTTCAACTCCGTCAACATTTTCATAGTTACTATTGGCTTGTGTAAATACTTTTTTGCCTTGAAAAAAAGCAATAACATTAGTAAGACTTTTTAACGACTCGGTGTAGGTAGATTTATTAATACTGAATAACACAAAAAGGTTTAAGTAAATTTTTGGGTTTTTATATGAAACCGTAGTTCCGTTTACATAATTATTTCGTAAATTTTTTAATGCAAATTCTTCTTGTGTATTTATTAAAGTAAGAGAGATATCGGGAAAATTACCAGGTGAATTACCATCAGAGTTTGCATCAGCTATATTTGCTAATGCTACATCATTAGAATCTAAATAATCATTTAGTTCTTCTGCTATGATTTGTAGTATTTCGTAAATCATTAGTAGTTCCTAGTTTAGTTGGTATCCAAAACTACCCCTAACTACATGAAAAATTCACAATGAAAATCTCCTTAAAAAAAGTTCTTTTTCTTTAATTATTTTCGGTGATAATATGAATTAAAAAAAGGAAAAACACCCTAGTTTTTAATAATGAAAAAGTTTAGTTTTTTAACTTAAAAAACATAAAAACCTCTAAACATGACGTTTAGAGGTTTCATTAAGTGTTTAACTATTTTTATGAATTAACTTTTAGTCAACTCATGAAATAAACTTTCTAAGTTTTTATTTTCTGTATTTAAGCCAAGAA
>JBELFC010000128.1:2283-9382 GCA_042093175.1 Tenacibaculum sp.
GTCAACTCATGAAATAAACTTTCTAAGTTTTTATTTTCTGTATTTAAGCCAAGAATTTTAAGTCCGTTTTCTTGAGCGAAATCAAAAATTACTGGACGCATATCTTGTTCTGATTCAAAAGTCAAAATCCAGTTGTTCTCAGTAGTATTTTTAAAAGACACAATATTTGGTAAGCGTTTTATAAATTGTTCTTCCAACTTATAATCAAATGTTACTTTAATAATTTGTTCTTTACTTGTTTTTAATTCTTTTAAAGGTTTATCTATAATTACCTCTCCTTTATTAATTAACAACACCCTATCACAAACAGCTTCAACCTCTTGCATAATATGTGTTGAAAGTAGTACCGTTTTGTTTTTTCCTAACTCTTTTATCAATTCACGTATTTCAACTAATTGATTAGGATCTAAACCTGTAGTAGGTTCATCTAAAATTAATACTTCAGGATCATGTAAAATTGCTGCAGCTAAACCAACACGCTGCCTATATCCTTTTGATAATTGGTTTATTTTTTTATGCGCTTCATTAATTAAACCTACTTTATCTATTACTTCAGCTATCTTAGTTAAGTCTATTTTATAAATTGAAGCTTGAAATTTTAAATACTCACGAACGTACATATCTAAATACAACGGGTTATGTTCTGGTAAATATCCTATTCTTTTTTGCGCTTCTATAGGTGTTTTAATTACATCAATACCATCTACCAATACTTCACCTTCGGTTGGTTTTATATAACCAGCTATGATTTTCATAGTAGTTGACTTCCCTGCTCCATTGGGACCTAAAAACCCTACTATTTCACCTTTCTCAACTGAAAAAGATATCGTATTAACAGCTTTTTGTGTTCCGTATGTTTTAGTTATCGAGGTAAGTTTTAATGACATTGATCTTCAGATTTCCATCGAATTTTTATTGCATTCATTTCGTTTGATTCTAATTTTTCATTTAAGAAAATTTTGAAACCTAACTTTTTATAAAATTCAATAGGAGATTTATATTCTTGTTTATTTTGTTTAAGGTAACTATCTTCTATAACTACCCAACCATTCAATTCTTTATTTCTTTTCTTAGCTTTTTGGATTAGTTTTCTCCCTTCACCAAAACCTTGCGTTTTAGCGTCAATTATCATAGCAAACCACAATTCATTATTTCTAATAAAATCGCAATACCACCCTAAAACTTCATTCTCTTTTAGTATAAGAATATGTTTTTTATTTTTTAGTTGAGATAAATACTCATCAAATTCTTCTTTACTTTTTTGTTGAATTATTTCGGGGTACTCATTATTCCACAATAACCTTACTGCTTCTTTTTCAAATTCACTTAACGCATGTGTTTCTTTATAAATCATTACTTCTTTACATAAGAAACGAAACTATAATCATATTTATTTTTTTCATCAGCTATAAAATCTTCTCTTGAAGCTTCTTTCCAAACTAAAGTATTAATTTCAGGAAAATAAACATCTGCTTCAAAATTTTCATGAACCAATGTAATATCTAATCTATCTACTAAATTACTTTCTAATGCTTGTTTATAAATTTGAGCACCTCCAATTATAAAAACATCTGTATCTTTTTTACTCAACTCTAAAGCCTCTTCTATACTATTAGCAGTTAAGCAACCTTCTTTTGAATAGTTTTTATTTCTAGTGATAATGATCGTTGTTCTATTTGGTAAAGGCTTCCCTATACTTTCAAAAGTGTTACGTCCCATAATAATATGATGACCACTAGTTACTTTTTTAAATCGCTTTAAATCGGCTGGTAAGTGCCATATTAAATCATTTCCTTTTCCTAACTCATTATTTTTACCTATTGCAGCAATTACTGTAATCATTTTTGAAACTATTTGTTTTTCATGATGATGAAAATGGACAATATAATCTTCCATTATTTCAGCAAATGTATATAATTCTGTTTTCTCTTTTGAAACATTAATTTTAGCATTTACTTTATTCTTTGGAAAACTTTTCCATATATGAAGTATTTGTTGGTTAATCAATTTCCATAACTGCACAACATTTTCAAAAGGTAATGCTTGCCAATTTTGTGATTTCACCCATTCATTTTGATTATATGCAATATGTGGAGTTTCTTCATATTGAACTCTAATAAAACGCTGTAAATTATTAAAACCCGAATCAATTAAATGGCCTAAAACTTCTTTTTTACTCCATTTATTTTCAGATTCTTTCTTATTCCAATTCTCTTTAGAAATAGAAGCTATCTGTAAAGGAAAAGAATTGAGTATATTTTCTAAATTCTCAATACATGTTTTAATTACATATTCTTTACCCATTCTTTTATATAGCTTGTAAAGTCTTCTTTATTCGTTATTTTATCTTCCCTACTATTTTCAATATTTACAATAATAGTTTGAATAGCTATTAACACATTTTCGTCATTAATTTCAGCTATTTTATCATAAATATTCTCTTTTATAGTATCTATTTCATTGGTCATATTCTATGTTTTAGGGTTAGTACTAAAGTAATAACTAAGAACTAATTTTTAATTATTAAAAAGATAAAAGAACGTTAAAAATTAAATAGCTACCACTCCTTTTATATGAGGATGTGATTCATAACCAACTAATTCAAAGTCTTCAAATGTAAAGTCTTCAATATTTTTAATCGCTGGATTTATCTTCATTTTTGGAAGCTCTTTCGGATCTCTAGATAATTGTAATTCCAATTGCTCTAAATGATTATTATAAATATGAGCATCTCCAAAAGTATGAATAAACTCCCCTACCTCATAACCACATACTTGTGCTACCATCATAGTAAACAAAGCATATGAGGCTATATTGAATGGAACACCTAAAAATATATCAGCGCTCCTTTGGTATAATTGACATGATAATTTTCCATCAGCTACATAAAACTGAAAAAAGGCATGGCAAGGTGGTAATGCAGCTTTACCATTTGCTACATTCTCTCCAAATGACTTTGAGGTGTCTGGTAAAACAGATGGATTCCAAGCAGAAACTAACATCCTTCTACTATTAGGATTCTTTTTTAACGTTTCAATTACTTCTTTTAATTGATCAACTTCATCACTATTCCAATTACGCCATTGATGACCATATACAGGGCCTAAATCTCCATTCTCATCTGCCCATTCATTCCAAATACGAACACCATTTTCTTGTAAGTATTTAATATTTGTATCTCCTTTAATAAACCATAAAAGCTCATAAACAATAGATTTCAAATGCAGTTTTTTGGTTGTTACCATTGGAAAACCTTTGCTTAAATCAAAACGCATTTGATGTCCAAAAACACTTTTAGTTCCTGTTCCTGTTCTATCTCCTTTCTCATTTCCGTTTTCTAAAACGTGCTTTACTAAATCTAAATACTGCTTCATAATTCTATATTCTCTTCCCTAAAGGAAAACATTTCATTTTGTAAAAATAAAAAAGCTTCCATATATTATACAGAAGCTTTTCATAATTATATTAATAAGTTATTAACTAAAAAGCCTTCTAAATTTTAACTTTAGCAATCATCTCTTCTTTATCTTTCTTAGTTAATCTAACAACTTTTACTTGCTTACTTTCATCCTTCTTTCCCTGATTTTTATAAATTGTTATTTTCATAAAAGTGGGAGTTTCAATTTTTTGTTTACGATCTCCAAAATATTTAATCTTCACATAATAAAGTCCCTTTTCTGCTTTCTTCAAGGTAAAACATTCTGGTCCGAAACCTTGAGTCATATCTCTAGAAATACTACCTCCTTGTTCAGTTTTAGTATGACTATAATAACACTCTTCTAAATTAGGATCTATAACATGCAAGTCAATATCTGTATCATTATGGTTCCAGTCAACTACCGTTCTAAAATCTATAGGTGTCGTTTCTTCAAAAAAGTCTTCAGGCGCTTTTGACACATCTAAATCATCCTTATATTTTTGATACAAAATATTCAACTCTTGTTTTGCTATATCTTGCATCCCCTTAAAAACTCTTCGGTATTTATTTTTTTCGTATATTTTATTGTTTACAATACTTAATAAAATATCAAAAGCTTCTTGGCATAAACCAATGTTTTGATATGCTAAAGCAACATCCCTATATGACTGAGCATCTTCTGGTCTTAGTTCTAAAATAGTTTTATAGATAAACAATGCTAAAGTATTCTCATTTTTTTCTTCTAATTTATAAGCATACGCTTTTAATAATTCATAATTATCTGCATCTAATTCAGCTACATTAGATAAAATTCTACTTGCATATATTTTAGCATTAAACCTCTTATGAAAATAATCGGAAACATCTATATAATAATGTGGTACTTCTTTATAACTTTCTCTTTGCTTTAAATAAAATAAATAAGCAGACTCTTTATCTTTAAAAAAATCTAACGCATTTAAATAGGGTGTATTCACCATTCGTTTTTCCACCTGCAAGCTTCCCTTATATTTTTTATAAGAAGGTTTTACTATCGTATTATTAACTACCTGATCTGCTTTTAAGTTATTAGAATTAGACCTTCTATTACTTGCATTACTAGGGAGCTCTATGGTATTTGCTTTAACTGTTACAGATTCTGCTCTTTGTAAATTTATTCTTTCAGGATTATTTGATTTGCTCATTGTTATAGGCAATATATAAGAAACGTTTACCAACCTTCCTCTTTGACTTGCTGGAATAAACTTAGGTAACATCTTCAAAACTCTAACAACTTCGTTTGCTAAAATTAAATATTGGCTTCTAACCTGAATATTAATGACTTCACCTCTCTTATCTATCGTAAATTTTGCAATAATTCTAGTATTAGATCTTATATCTAAACCTTGAGTTAGACTTGTATTCAAATTAGTTTTTATATGCTCATCTAACTTATCTATAAAACATTGTTTTTGATCTTCTTTTCTTAAATTTTCTTCACACCCTAAAAAAATTGGAAGCTTTTCTACTATCGAAAAAGGAACATCTACAGCAACCACTTCTTCCTCTTCTACTTCTTCAATTTCATCTAATGCTACTACTTCAGCTTCATCAGTTTCAGTTGCTTCTATAATCATTTCTTCTACTTCTTTATCATCTTCAACTATTTCAATTCTTTCTGGTAGTAGAGAAGAATTCCCCTTATTACTCCTATTCACACTTCTTTTAGTAGAATTATTTTTTATCATATTGTACTGATCCAACAATTCTTTAGGTGGAGTTATATTATAAGTAACATAATCTTGAACATCTTCTAACACTATTAAAGAAGTATACTCAGTAACTAAACTATGTTCAACTGCCGTATTAATGATGCTTTCTTTATTTTCCTCCTTATTTTCTAAAAGATGATTTATTTTATTTTTAGCCCAAATTCTTCTTATAATTCCCTTATCATCTGACACATTCTTCTTTAATACAATAGAAATTTCTTGTGTAACTTTATCACCATACCCGAAGAAAAAAGTTATCTTTTCTCCTTGCTTATAATTTTTACCAGCAATCGAAAAATCAAACATTCCTTTTGACGATTCTGACTTATACACTTTTATGTTTTTTGTAAATGAATTATACCCTAAATATTGAAATTGTATATTATTTAAAATTGACAACGCTTCTTTAATGCTTGCTCTGTTTAAATTAAGATAACCTCCATTTGTGTTTTTTGCTATATGATGCAACTTTTTGTGCGCTGCTTTTGTTTTACTATTTATAGCAAAAACGGGGATATCATTAGCTAAATCAGATTTACTTAATGTAGTTATACCATCAGAAAAAAGCATAATCACATCTGAATTATCTTTCATATTCTTTAGTGAAGAATATGATGTTCCTCCATCATATACAATACTCATTATTCTTTCCTTTAAACGAGACCAATCTCCATTCCTTATTTTAAATTTTTCTTCACCATTAATAAGGTTACTAAAAGTCAAAAAATTAACGTCTACATTTTTTAATATTCTAAAATATTGATGTAATAAATTTATTTCTTTAGAAGTGTTTCTAGACTTCATAGACAATGAAGCATCCCAATAAATGGTGATTTTTTTCGGTCTTTTACGTTTTTTTTCTTTTGGTTTAATCGTTTTATAGAAATAAAAATGATTAGAAGAAGCTACTAATTTCTCTTCTTTTAATGCAATTGGCATTTTTACCAAAACACTTTTATTAGGTATATATTTTTCTTTTTTTAATGTTGTTCTAAATACATTTTCCCATTTGGAAAAAGACATTGTTTTATCTCCTTCAATTAATAATGGTTTAAATTCTTGTTGACTAGTCTCTATAGAAATATTAAAAAAATCTAATTCATCTTTAAAACTTAGTGGTAAGTGGTAATAATGTGCTTCATCTTTATACACAAGTTCTTGCTCATAGGCAATAACAACACGTTTATACCCATTTGCAGGAATAGGATACACTCTTACATTATATGAGTTTCCTTTCCCTTTTTCCAACAATGCAGGATCAACTCCTTTTCTTACAATTCCTTCAAAAGCAACTCTACCTAACTCTTTTTCTACAACAACAGCTTCCCTTAGCTTCCCTTGTATTTCTAATGCTAATCTAGAAATCTCTTGATTTTCCCCCAAAGGAAACTTTAACTCTCCTTCTAAAACTCTTGAACTTGGATTATAAAACAACATATCGTAAGTTGTAGTTGCTATATTACCTGTAATTGTTGCTTTAATATCTAAGGAAGATAATGCTAATTGTCTTTTACCTACATTTAAAGTAGGTGTTTTTTGACTAATCACAAGATTAGTAATTAACATCGTTATTAAAAATAGTAGTTTCTTCATAATAGTTTTTTGTACACTTTATTGACAATATTCATACCAAATTTTACATACAAAAAAACACCAACTGTACAGTTGGTGTTTTTATTATTTTTTTAGTTATTTTTATTAACCTATAATCATCCCAGCAATAGTTGCAGACATTAAAGACGCAATAGTACCTCCAATTAAAGCTTTCATTCCAAATTCAGATAATGTTTTACGCTGTCCCGGAGCTAATGAACCTATACCTCCTATTTGAATTCCAATAGAAGCGAAATTTGCAAATCCGCACAACATATATGTTGCCATTATAATTGATTTATTATAGGTTAGATGAGTAGCACTAGCAACATCTTTA
>JBELFC010000129.1:0-9329 GCA_042093175.1 Tenacibaculum sp.
ACTATAGAAAATCATTTTGATATTGATGAAGCTCATGAAGATATTCATCATCAAGAAGATTCTAAAGATGAAGAAAACACAGAACACCATCATCATTGTAATGTAGTTTCATTGTCTTCAGAATTTGTACCTGTTTCCGAATATAATATTCAGTTTCTTACTTTCATAACTGCAAAGCAGGAGATAAATTTTTACCAAAACACTTATTTTAACTCATACTTAGAAGAAATCTTTCAACCTCCTAGAGTTTAATTTATTATATCACTTATTTAAAATCATGTGCGCATCATAAATTTATTATGATGTGAAAAGTAGTTGTATATAAACATATACAATGAAAAATAATAAATTAAAATCATTGATAATGTTAGATAACATCATAAAATTTTCAATAAAAAATAAATTGATTATTGGTGTATTAGTATTAGCATTAATAGGATGGGGAGTATACTCATTTAAACAATTACCTATTGATGCAGTACCAGATATAACAAATAATCAGGTGCAAATAATAACTTCAGCACCATCACAATCAGCTCAAGATATTGAACGATTAGTTACATTTCCTATAGAAATGACCATGTCAAGTATTCCTAATATAGAAGAAGTTCGTTCTTTTTCTCGATTTGGACTTAGTGTTGTAACTATTGTATTTAAAGATAATATAGATATATATTGGGCACGACAACAAATTAATGAGCGCTTAGTTGAGGCTAAAAACCAAATTCCAAGTGGTGTCGGAAACCCAGAAATGGCACCTGTAACTACAGGGTTAGGAGAAATTTACCAATATACTTTAAAGGTAAATGAAAAGAATAAAAAAGAATATTCAATTATGAAGCTTCGTACTATTCAAGACTGGATTGTTCGCCGTCAATTATTGGGTATTGAAGGTGTTGCGGATGTAAGTAGTTTTGGAGGTAATTTAAAGCAATACGAAGTAGCTTTACACCCTGAAAAATTACAAACGTTAGAAGTTAGCATACAGGAGGTATTTAAAGCGTTAGAAAATAATAATCAAAATACGGGAGGAGCTTATATAGATAAAAACCCAAAAGCTTATTTTATAAGAAGTGAAGGATTAATTAAAACTCCAGATGATATTAGAAACATTGTTATCAAGAATACAAAAAATGGCACTCCAATTTTAATTAAAAATATAGGAAATGTACAATTGGGTAGTGCAGTTAGATATGGAGCTATGACTAGAAATGGTGAAGGAGAAGTTGTAGGAGGGATAGTTATGATGCTTAAAGGAGCAAATTCATCAAAAGTTATAAAGACAGTTAAAAATCGAATTGCGCAAATAGAAAAGAGTTTACCAAAAGGGGTTATAATTGAGCCATTTTTAGATAGAACTAAACTAGTTAATAAAGCAATTAATACTGTAACAACAAATTTAATAGAGGGAGCACTAATTGTTATATTTATTTTGGTGTTGTTACTGGGGAATTTAAGAGCTGGATTAATTGTAGCTTCTGTAATTCCAATAGCTATGTTATTTGCTATTAGTTTAATGAATGTATTTGGTGTTTCAGGAAATTTAATGAGCTTAGGAGCTATAGATTTTGGGATAATAGTTGATGGGTCAGTTATTATTGTTGAAGCAACTTTACATTATTTAGGGCTTAAAAAAGCAAATTCAGTATTAACTCAAAAGCAAATGGATGAAGAAGTTTATAATTCGGCATCTAAAATTCGTACCAGTGCAGCATTTGGAGAAATAATTATTCTTATTGTTTATTTACCAATTTTAGCGCTGGTGGGTATAGAAGGAAAAATGTTTAGGCCAATGGCTATTACTGTTAGCTTTGCAATTTTAGGGGCATTTATATTATCATTAACCTATGTGCCTATGATGAGTGCTTTGTTTTTAAAGAAAAAGATAAGTAATAAATCGACTGTCTCTGATAAAATAATTGAAGGAATACAAAAAGGCTACAATCCTTTGTTAAATTTTGCATTAAAAAATAAATTAAAAGTTGTTACAGGAGCTGTATTTACTTTTATAGCTAGTGTATTTATGTTTACTAAGATGGGGGCTGAGTTTATTCCTTCTTTAGATGAAGGAGATCTTGCAGTACAAGCAGTAGTATCAACAGGGAGTTCATTATCATATTCGGTTGACGTTTCTAATAAATCTTCAAAATTATTATTAAAAGAGTTTCCAAATGAAATAGAACAGATTGTAAGTAGAATAGGTTCTTCAGAAATACCAACAGATCCAATGCCTATTGAGGCTACGGATATAATTATCATTTTAAAAGATAAAAGTCATTGGACGAAAGCTTATACTAAGAATGAGTTGACATATAAGATGCAAAAATTATTAGAAGATAATATGCTAGGTGTTTCTTATGGATTTCAACAACCAATTCAAATGCGTTTTAATGAGTTAATGACAGGGGCAAGGCAAGATGTAGTGTTGAAAATTTACGGAGAAGATTTAGATAAGTTAGTTAAATATGCTAACGAATTAAGCGTAATAATACCAAAAGTAGAAGGAGCAGAAGATGTATATGTTGAAAAAATAACAGGGTTAAAACAAATAGTAGTTGACTATAAACGAAACCAATTAGCATACTATGGTTTAAATATTTCGGATGTAAACACAGCTATAAATGCAGCTTTTGCAGGTCAAAAGGCAGGCTCTGTTTATGAAGGAGAAAAGTGTTTTGATTTAGTAGTTCGTTTAGAAAAAAACAAGAGAGAGAGTATAGAAGATATTCGTAAATTATATGTTTCAACAGCTACAGGAGTACAAATACCACTTGTAAATGTAGCTGATGTCAGTTTTAAAACAGGACCTAATCAAATTCAAAGAGATGATGCTAAGCGTAGAATTACAGTAGGTTTTAATATAAGAGATAAAGATGTTGAGAGTATTGTTAAAGAGTTAAAAAATAAAATAAATGAAAGTATAAACTTTGATGCTGGGTATTATATTACTTATGGAGGTACTTTCAAAAACTTAGAAGAAGCTAGAGAGCGATTATCTGTTGCTGTTCCTGTAGCATTACTATTAATATTTATATTACTGTATATTACTTTTAATTCTATTAAACATAGTGTGTTAATTTTTACAGCAATTCCAATGTCGGCTATTGGAGGAATTTTAGCATTATGGTTAAGAGGAATGCCTTTTTCTATTTCTGCAGGAGTAGGATTTATTGCATTATTTGGGGTTGCAGTATTAAATGGAATAGTATTAATTGCTGAGTTTAATCGATTAAAAAAACAAGGAATTACTGATTTATATGAAATAATAAAGAAAGGTACTTCTGTGCGTTTAAGACCAGTAATAATGACGGCAGCAGTAGCTTCTTTAGGTTTCTTACCAATGGCTTTATCATCATCTGCTGGAGCCGAAGTTCAAAAACCATTAGCCACTGTAGTTATTGGTGGTTTAATATCTGCTACATTTTTAACATTGTTGATTTTGCCAGTGCTGTATATGTTGTTTGAAACTATGAAACTCAAAAAAATTAAACCTTCAGCGTTAGGAATTATTTTACCAGTTTTATTGTATTGTTCTGTATCGAATGCTCAGGAAATATCCACAAAAATATCAGAAGAAGATGCTGTTAAAATAGCATTGAATACATCTGTAACTCTTAAAAAAGCGCAATTAAATATTGATAAAAGTAAGGCTAGGGTTTCCGGAGCAATAGCATTAAAGCCTATGAGTATAAGATATCAAGATGTTGGTGTCTCTGCAGGTATTAATGAAAAAGAGTGGTCAGTTAATCAGAATTTTGGATCTGTACTATTTCATTTTAAAAAACGAGAATTAGCAAAAAGTACTGTTGAGTTAATGGATATAACTAACAAGGTTTCTAAAAGAGAAATAATAAGGAATGTAAAAAGTTTATATCAAGAATGGAATTATTTGTATGGTCTTAATGTTTTAATGAACAAGCAACAAAAAAGTAGTAGTCAAATAAATACTATAGCAAAGGAATTACATAAAGTAGGAGAAATTGGAGGTTTAGAAAATGATTTAACAGCATTACAGTTTTTAGGAGTGAAATCTCAAAAAAATAAAATGTATAAAAAGTTATTTGAAGTTGAAAACAAATTAAAAAAAATACTTCAGATAAACTATGCAATTATTCCGGGTGTAGATTTTCCTATAAAAAAAATAATAGTACAAAAAGACGGAAGTATCTCTAGTACATTTAAAGAGATGTTAAATAAACAAAATGAAAGAGAAAGTAAACAAGTTTCATTAGCTAAATCTACTCATTTTCCTGAATTAACAGGAGGGATAGTTAGTAGAAAAACTGGTGATAATATTAGTTATACTGGTTTTAATATTGGTGTAAATATACCTATTTCATTTTGGTCTAATAATTCAAAAATAAAACAGCAACAAATAAAAAAGGAAGAAGTTGTTTTTGAAAATGAATCAAATTTTATCGCTATAAAAAATAACTTTGAGAGTTTACAAAACCAAATAATCTATTTAAACAAAGAGTTAAAAGGAATCAATAAAACGGTTATTATAGCTGAAAAATTTATTGAGAAATTACAAATAGCATATAAAGCAGGAGAAATTGATGCTTTTCAATACAGTCAAAGTTTTACAGCATACTTTCAAGTAATGCAAAACTATTTATCACTCATCAATAATTACAATCAAACAGTAATAGCGTATGAATTTTATAGCAAATAATAACATGATAAAAAAATATATACTACCCTTAATCTTTATAATAATTACAAGTTGTAATTCAAAAAAAGAAGATCACTCTGGACATGACCATGTAAAAGAGGATCACAAAAAACAATCTACTATATCTATAGAAGAAAAACACCGAAAAAATAAACTTCAACTAACAAAAGAACAAATACAAAATGTAGATTTAAAAATAGAAAAACTTAGCAAAAAAACAATAAGGAGTAGAATAGCTGTAACTGGAACTATTGAAGCGCCTCCACAAAATAAGGCTACAATTTATGCACCTATGGAAGCATTTGTTTATAGTACAGATGTACTGCCAGGAGATAAAGTAATTAAAGGGCAAACAGTAGCCGTTTTAGAACATCCAAATTTTATAAAACTTCAGTATTCGTACTTAGAGGCAATAAATAATTGTAATGTAGCTAAAGCTGATTATGAAAGAAAAAAAATGTTATTAGAAAAAGATATAACATCTAAAAAATCTTTTCAAGCATCAGAGGGGAAATACAAATCATTACAAAGTTTGGTAAGTAGTTATACTTCTCAATTGAAAATGGCAGGTTTAAGTCCTACTACTATAGGAAAAAAGGGAATTCAACAATATGTATATGTGAAGTCACCTATAACAGGTTTTGTAGTTGAAAATAATATTAATAAAGGTAAATTTTTAATGGCAAACTCTGAAATGATTGAAGTGATTGATAATGATCATATTCATGCAGAATTAAATGTATTTGGTTCAGATATAGCTAGGATAAAAAAAGGAAGTGATTTTATATTTAAGCCATTAGGTTTGAATATTAAATATGAGGGGTATATTAAATTGATAAGTCAGAAGGTTGATGATAAAACTAAAACAGTAAATGTCCATGGACATTTTGAAGATCCAGAAGGAAGGTTGAAGTCAGGTATGTTTATTAATGCCGAAGTTTTATTGGAGGGAAATAAAGTTTATGCTATTCCTGAAAAAGCTGTTATAGAAAATGAAGGAGAGAGTTTTGTTTTTATTACTAGAAATGAAACAGAATTCATACCTCTTAAAGTTAAGGTAGGAAATTCTGATAAAGGCTTTGTAGAAGTTAAAGAAATAGAAAAAAATGACTTTAATGTGAGTTTGGTTACATCTGGAGCACATTTTTTAAAAGGGAAACTATTGCAAATGTCAGGAAATATGGATGGCCACACTCATTAAAAATATAATGATGTGGTTACAGAAATGTAACCACATTTTATTTATAAGAGATGCATCTTTTTTGTAAATTAATTGTCTTTTAAAAAAAGTAATAAAATGGGGCACAATCATAGTCATAATAATTCCTCAGAAAATTTAGCAACAGCTTTCTTTTTAAATTTAACTTTTACTATTGTTGAGTTTATAGGAGGTTTTTTTACTAATAGTTTAGCTATAATGTCTGATGCTTTACACGATTTAGGCGATAGTTTAAGTTTAGGGTTAGCATGGTATTTTGAGAAAAAATCAAGAAAGAAACCAACTGAAAAATACTCCTATGGTTTTAAAAGACTGTCCTTATTAGGAGCTATTATAAATTCAATAGTATTAATTATAGGTTCAGTTTTTATAATAAAAGAGGCGATACCAAGAATTATAAGCCCAGAGGTTTCTGATGCGAAAGGAATGATGTGGCTAGCTTTATTGGGAATATTTGTAAATGGTATAGCAGTTTTAAAATTAAAAAGAGGAACCACTATTAATGAAAGAGTAGTTTATTTACATTTAATAGAAGACGTTCTAGGTTGGGTTACTGTACTTATAGCAAGTATTATAATGCAATTCTGGGATATCCCAGTTTTAGATCCTATTTTATCATTGTTAATAGCATTGTATGTTGTTTTTAATGTTTATAAAAACATTAAAGAAAGTATCGTTATAATTCTTCAGGGTGCTCCTGAAAATTTATCGATAGAAAGTATTAAAAAAGAAATTCTAAAAAATCCTTCAGTTGATAATGTTCATGATTTTCATCTTTGGACTATGGATGGTGAGTATACTATTTTTACTGTTCATGTTGTTTTAAAAAATAATAGTAATTTAAAAGAAATTGCAGCTTTAAAAGGAGTTTTGAAAAAAGAATTACATGATAAATACCATTTAGAACACATAACTATTGAATTTGAGTATAAGACTGAAGAATGCGAATATCAAAATTGTAATTAGTGAATTTAATTGTACATTTGAAATAAAAAAAAATGAACAATAACAGGCAATTAGATTTAAAATTTCCTAAAGGAGGTTTTATGGTAGTTTTATTAGCGGTAATTACAATTATAGCTTTTTCAAAATCAACAGAAACGATAAAGTCAGGTCAAGCTGGAGTTTTGTATAAAACTTTTGGAGGTGGTGTAGTAACAGATGAACCATCATTAGGAGAAGGTTTTCATATTGTAGCCCCATGGAATAAGGTTTTTGTATATGAAGTACGTCAGCAAGAAATTTTTGAAAAAATGCAAGTTTTATCTTCTAATGGTTTAGAAATTCAATTAGAAGCTTCTGCATGGTTTCAACCACAGTCAGAAAACTTAGGGTTCTTGCATAAAGAAAAGGGAGAGAATTATATTTCAAGAGTTATTCAACCAGCAATTCGTTCTGCAGCAAGAAGTGTTGTAGGCCGTTATACACCTGAACAATTATATTCTAGTAAAAGAGATGTGATTCAAGAAGAAATATTTGTTGAAACAAAGAAAATATTAGACAAGCAACATATTCAATTAAATGAAGTATTAGTTAGAGATGTTACTTTACCGGCTACTATAAAATCAGCAATTGAACGTAAGTTAAAGCAAGAGCAAGAGTCATTAGAATATGAGTTTAGGTTAGTGACTGCACAAAAAGAGGCTGAAAAACAAATAATTGAAGCAAAAGGAAAAGCAGATGCAAATAAGATTTTAAGTGCTTCATTAACTGATAAAATACTACGTGATAAAGGTATTGAAGCAACAATGAAATTATCTGAATCACCAAACAGTAAAGTTGTGATTATAGGTTCTGGTAATAGTGGAATGCCAATTATCCTTGGGAATCAATAATTTAAAAAAGTAAAAAATATAAAAGAGATAAATTATTAATTTATCTCTTTTTTTTTGCAATCCATTCTTTTCTTAAATCAGTAGATAATTTACCGCTACCATCATGTTTCCATCCTGGTGGTTTAATCAGATACTTTAGTTTATTAAAAATAGATGTTTTAGAAAATAAAAAATCTGATAACATACTGAACCACTCATGAAAAGCAACTTTAATAGGGTTGTAAGTATTAATATTACTCACTAAACCATAAATAGGTTTCTCTATTTCTGGTTCAAATGTACCAAATAACTTATCCCATATAATAAAAATACCAGCATGATTTCTATCTAAATATTGTGGATTTGTCGCATGATGAACTCTATGATGACTAGGAGTGTTAAAAATTGCTTCAAACCAATTTGGTAGTTTGTAAATTAATTCAGTGTGAATCCAGTATTGATATAAAAGGCTTATACTCATTTGCATTAAAATCATTACAGGATGAAACCCTATAAGGGCTAAGGGAGTCCAGAAAATAAAAGTATAAAAACTACCAGACCAAGTTTGTCGTAGAGCTGTTGATAAATTATATTTTTTAGAAGAATGATGTACCACATGACTAGCCCAAAATAACCTACTTTCATGTGCAATTCTATGATTCCAGTAATACACTAAATCTTCTGCAAACAATAAAATTAACCACGACCACCAAATAAATGGAATTGTAAAAAAACGGTATTCATATATAAATAAAAAGAAAGTCAATGTAACTCCTTTGGTAAATAGCCCTATAAAAACATTACCCAACCCCATGGTTATAGAAGTTAAGGAGTCTTTATATTCATAATCTTCCATTTTTACTTTTACAGTTAAAATAACTTCAATAATTACAGTAATTATAAAAAAAGGAATTGCAAAATGAATAATATTAGGTAATTCAGGGATTAACATATTTTTGAACTTTTAGAAGGCATACAAACTTACTCAAAAACAAATAAAAAAATATAGGGTGTAGTTGATACATATATAGTGTATTTTTTATATATTTGCACCCTTAAAATAAAATTTTTAATTATGAACCATTACGAAACTGTTTTCATTTTGAATCCCGTTTTATCTGAAGGTCAGATAAAGGAAACAGTGCAGAAATTTGAAGATTATTTGACTTCAAAGGGTGCAGAGGTGATTTACAAAGAAAATTGGGGCTTAAAGAAATTAGCGTACCCAATTGAAAAAAAGAAAAGTGGATTTTACCACTTAATCGAGTTTAAAGCATCAGGAGATACTATTACTCCGTTTGAATTAGAATTTAGACGTGATGATAGCATTATGCGTTATTTAACTGTAAGGTTAGATAAACATGCTGCGGCTTGGGCTGAGAAGAGAAAAGAACGTGTTAAATCATCAAAAAAGTAACCTATGTCGTCTATAGATCAACAAGCAAAAGGAAACAAGCAAGGAGAAGTACGTTACTTAACTCCACTTGACATTGAAACTAAAAAAGAAGCAAAATACTGTCGTTTTAAGAAAAATGATATTAAATACATCGATTATAAAGATGCTAGTTTCTTAATGTATTTAGTAAACGAACAAGGTAAAATTTTACCAAGACGTTTAACA
>JBELFC010000130.1:0-9078 GCA_042093175.1 Tenacibaculum sp.
TAAAAGTACCTGAAACTAACTTATAATAAAAGGTACCTATGTACTTAGTATCCTTAACAAATGAAATATTTGGAGAAAAGATAAAATTTTGAGTTTGCCCAGTAGTAACTTCTAGCTCTAAACTAGCAGTTTTATTTTGAGCATCTGAGCTTTTTTTCCATTTTCCATTACTAAATCTAAACCACTCTGTAGGATTAGAATCAGAAGCATCCCAGCTTTCCATGTTTCCATTGGGAACCAAATTAGTTTGACCTGAAATAGTTAGAAAGTAGAATACGCAAAGCAATAAAAAAAAGTAGTTTTTCTTCATCTTACAATTGTTTTTGAATTATTGAAGGTGCGAAAATACTTTTTTTTAAAACATTATTATTTGAAATTTTAAGTAATAATGTTTTATCGATATACTTTCCTATTAATTATTTTTAAATATCCTTTTTTTTCCAAGTTTTTGATGGCTCTTATCGTTGTTTCAACTCTAAGCCCTAAAATATCTGCTATTTGTTGTCGTGTGTGAGGAATTTTAAAATTAAATTCACCATGTAACTTATAAACATCATTTTTAAGATAATCAAAAAATCGAAGTACTCTATGTCCTGGTTCTTGACTTGAAATTTCTGAAGCAATAATGGCTTTGTAGTATAATCGTTGTGCTAAACTTTTAGTTATTTTTAAATGAATTTCCGGATGTTGCTCTAACAGATGTAAAAGCTTATTTTTTGGAAGCACAATAATACTTGAATCAGATAAAGTTACTGCATTTGCAGGATATTTTACATCAATAAATAATGGAGGTTCTCCAAAACTTTGATTTTTGTAAAATATACCTTGAATAAATTCTTTTCCTTCATCATTAAAATTATTCATTTTTACAGCACCAATAACTATTTGATAATAATTACGGGCAATATCATTTTCAGAAAAAATTATATTATTTTTTTCAAAGTGTTTAATTTTAGCGCCAAAATTTAATAAGGTTTCTTGTGATATCATTATGATTTAAGTCATAAATTGCAAAAGCATAAAGATATACTTTTGATTTAGATTAATTTTATTTTTAAATGAGCAAGAGAGAAATAACCACAAGGGCTGATGTTTTTTTATTAGTATCAACATTTTATGGTAAAATAAAAAAAGACGATTTTATTGGACCAATTTTTTTAAAAACTATACCAGAAAAAATATGGGACAGTCATTTGGAAAAGCTTACGGATTTCTGGGAAACTAATTTGTTTTTTGTTAGAAAATTTAAAGGTAATCCAATGAAAGTTCATAAAGATGTTGATAGAGAGTTTAATTATGGTATTTCTCAAGAACATTTTGGTAGGTGGCTTCAATTATGGTTTTCTACAATTGATGATTTGTTTATTGGTACTAAAGCAAATGAAGCTAAAGAAAGAGCACGAAATATAGCTTCTATGCTCTTTTTTAAAATGTTTGAAGTAAAACCTAAGCCAATTGATAAATAAGTTGATAGGCTATTAAAAGAATATTTCCTAAAATATTTATTATAAAGGCCCATATAATTGTTTTGAATGATCTTTGACTAATTACAATAGCGTTTGCTCCCATTGCTGAAATACAAGTGAAAATTAAAGGTAAGATTGCTATTTCTTTATGTACAGCTAAAGCTGCAGATATAGAAGCAATCATAGTACCAAGAATTAATAAAATAATAGATATTCCCATTGCATTTTTTTCTTCAGCTGCTATCCAATCATTTAATTTAGTAAAGCTATAAATATTTATTTCTTTTTTGTATGTTTTTTTTTTAGTAATCGTGCCTGTAGTGTTCATAATATGAGTTGTTTATAGCAAAATTAAACAGTAATGTGTTATTAGATTATGACCTTAATCATAAAGTGTAAATTAAATTAAGAGTGTATATACAGTTCGTATTTTAGTAGATATTTTTATATTCACACTTTAAATATAATTTTGTGCAATCAACAACTCTAATTTATATAGTTATAACTGTTTTATGCAGTTTAATAATTGCTTTTTTTCAATATTTTTATAAAGAGAATAAGCAACCCAAAATAGTTGTAGCATTATTTATTTTAAAAGCTTTGAGTTTGTTTTTTATAGGTTTATTGTTAATTAATCCTACAATTGATATTGTTACTACTGAAAATATTAAACCACAATTATCTGTATTGGTAGACAATTCATTATCAACTAAATTTTTTAAAGAAGAAGAAAAAGTAAAAGAGATACTTAATACAATAGCTAATAATGAGGAATTAAATAAAAAGTATGAAATATCTAACTTTTCTTTTGGAAATTCTATTAAAGTATTAGATAGTTTATCTTTTTCTGAAACTAGTACAAATATCTCTGAAGCTATAAATTCTGTAGATGAATTAGTTAAAAGTAATAAACAAGCAACAATTCTAATTACAGATGGTAATCAAACATCTGGTAATGATTATGAATTTTTAAAGTCAAAAAACAAAATATTCCCTATTGTTTTAGGTGATACTACTCAATATCAGGATATTCAAATAACACAGCTTAATGTAAACAAGTATAGTTATATAAAAAATAAATTCCCTGTAGAGGTATTTTTATTGTATGAGGGGAAAGATCCAGTTACTTCCGTTTTTACATTATCTCATAAAGGGAAAAAAATATATTCTGAGAAGGTTAATTTTTCATCTAAAAATCCTTCAAAAATAATAACTGTTAACTTAACATCGAAAGAGAAAGGACTTCAATATTATCAAGCCTCTATATCAAAACTTAAAAAAGAAAAAAATACAAGAAACAATTATAAAAGTTTTTCTGTAGAAGTTTTAGATGAACAAACTAAAGTATTAGTATTAAGTTCAATATTGCATCCGGATTTAGGAGCGATTAAAAAAGCTATTGAAAGCAATAAACAGCGAAAAGTAACTATAGAAGTAATAGGAAATAATAAGCTTAACTTAAAAGAGTATCAGTTTTATGTTTTTTATCAACCAAATTTTTATTTCCGAAGAGTTTTTGAAGAAATACGGTCTAATTTTTTGATAATAACTGGTACTAAAACAGATTGGAATTTAATAAACTCATTAAATTTAGGCGTAAAAAAGAATGCAATAAATCAGTTTGAAAATTACGGTGCAATTTATAATGATAGTTTTTTAACTTTTATGCAAGAAGATATTGGTTTTGATGAGTTTCCTCCTTTGCGTGATAAATTTGGAAAATTAAGATTATCTAGTGAAGCACAAATATTATTATACCAAAAATTAAATGGAATCAATTCAACAGAGCCTTTAATAACATCTATAGAGAAGAATGATATTAAGTATGCTTTTATATTAGGAGAGGGGATTTGGAAGTGGAGGTCAGCAGTTTATTTAAAGGACAAAGCATTTGAAAATTTTGATTCCTTTATAAGTAATATGGCACAGTATTTAGCTTCGAATAAAAAAAGAAAACGATTAGAGGTAATCTCTAAAAATATATATCCTGCTAATGCTACTATTCAAATTTCAGCGTTTTATGTAGATAGCAATTATAAGTTTGACAATAGGGCTTCTTTACAGTTAAAAATAACAAATTCAAAAACGAATGAAGTTAAAATATTACCTTTTTCGTTAACTAATAATGCATATCAAGTATCTGTAGAAGGTTTATTAGCTGGAGATTATATATATCAGGTTTCGGTTGAAAATCAGAGTTTTAAAAAGTTTGGGCGATTTAAAATAACAACTTATCAAATAGAAGAGCAGTTTACAAATGCTAATAGTAATAAATTACAAAAATTAGCAAAAAACTCTAATGGAAAATTGGTTTATTCTAATCAGGTTGAATCATTGATTTCAAGTTTACTTACAGATAAAGATTATTTTACAACTCAAAAATCAATTATAACTCAAAAGAGTTTAATTGATTGGAAGTGGATTTTGATTTTAATAGCTTCTCTATTGTCTATTGAATGGTTTGTAAGAAAGTACTATGGGAAGATTTAACAATAAGTTTAATAAATATATAAAGCCTCAGTAGTTTAAAATTACTGAGGCTTTTTTTGTATTGAAAAGTGAATTTTTATTAATTAATAAAAACTATTCTTCACCAATCATAGAAATATCTGTTCCTGTGTTTTCAAAATCTATAGGTAATCCTCCAATTTTTTTCAAAACAAAATTAAGTAACATTGTACCAATTAACCCAAAAATAAATCCAAAAATAAAGTACAGAATAGGAACAAAAATTAAAGCTAATATTCCACCTCCCATAATTGTAGCAAAAGCCCCCATGTCTCCACTTCCAGCACCTATTAAGCTACTAAATAAAGTTGTTATTCCAATAACGATAAAGCCCATTAAAGCCATTAATATTCCCGTTATTAAAGCATACTTTACAGGATCAATTCTTTTTAATTTTAATTTTAATTTACTCATAGTTTGATTAAGTTTTTAATTTTTATAAAAATAGTTGAAATTAAAATAAGCCTCTAGATTTTAAATCTAAATACTTATTTATAGTATTACCAGTTAAGTTTTCTGGTTTAGTTAGTACAGATTGTATTCCGTATTTTTTTAATTCGTTTGCAATTTGTTTTTTCTCATACATGAATTTTTCAGCAATAATTTTATCATATACATCTTCAACTGAACTTGATTTTTGTTCTACAATTGTGTTTAATTCAGTGTTTTGAAAAAAAACAACTAATAATAAATGATTTTTAGCAATAGCTCGAAGATAGGGGAGTTGCCTTTTAAGCGCATCTAAAGTTTCAAAATTAGTGTATAATATGAGTAAACTTCTACTGGTTATTTTTCGTTTAATAGTAGCATATAATAAACTGTAATCAGCTTCTAAAAAATTTGTTTTTACATTGTATAAAGCTTCAGAAATTAAATTCATTTGCGAATTACGTTGTTCAGCTACGATAATGTTTTCTATCTTTTTAGAAAAACTAAGCATTCCAGCTTTATCTTGTTTTCGCAAAATAATGTTACTTACAGCTAAAGTTGCATTAATTGCATAATCAAGTAGAGAAAGGTTATTAAAATGCATTTGCATTGGTCTACCTTTATCAATTATTGAATATATTGGTTGTGATTTCTCTTCAACATATTGATTTACCATTAATTGGTTTTTTTTAGCGGTTGCTTTCCAATTTAAAGAACGGATATCATCTCCAGAAATGTATTCTTTAATTTGTTCAAATTCTAATGAATGTCCAATTCTTCTAATTTTTTTATTACCGTAAGTATTTAAGTTGTTTGATACAGCTTTTATATCAAATTCTTTTAGTTTTAAAAAAGAAGGATAGCATTTTAATTTTTTCTCTTCGCCTAAAATATATTTTCGAGTTGCAAGCCTTAGAGGAGAACTTATATATATATTAACATGCCCAAAATCATAAACTCCTCTTTTTTTAGGGGTAAGATTATAGTTTATTTTCTTTTCTTTATTAGGTTTTAAAACTTGTTTAAAAGAAAAATTTATTTTTTGAAACTGAAATGGTAATTCTTCAATAACAATAGAATGAATATTAAATTTATAACTACTTTTAAGTAATATTGATATTTTATTATCATCGCCATTTGATAGACGTTCTGGTAAAAAACGTTCAATATGAATTCCTTTTTTTAAGCTATAAATTAATAATATATCAATAAAACTAACTACGAATAAAGTAAATAATAGCACTTGACCTAAAGAGAAAAAAAAAGGAATAAAAAAACCAGCAACAAATAATATGGCAATGAAAGTTATTCCATAAAAAAGGTTGTCATTTAAAAATAAAGAATTATAAAGTTTCTTCATTATTATCTTGGAATTTCTACTGATTCAATTATTTGTTCAATAATTTGAGTACTTGTTAAACCTTCCATTTCTCTTTCAGGAGTAACAATAACTCTGTGTTGTAGTACAGGAATTGCTGCATTTTTAATATCTTCAGGGGTAATAAAGTCTCTTCCGTTAATACCAGCAAAGGCTTTTGAAGCTTTTAAAATAGCAATTGTTGCTCTTGGAGAAGCTCCTAAAAATAAAAAAGAATTATTTCTTGTGCTTACAACAATGTTAGAGATGTATTTAAGTAGATGCTCTTCAACTTTTATTTCTGTAATTAACTTTTTGTATTGCTCAATTTTTTCACCAGAAATAACAGTTTCAATTTTATCAATTTTTGTATTATTAATTAAAGCTTGCTCTCTTGTAACAATTTCTAATTCTTCTTCAGCAGTAGGGTAATTTACATTTATTTTAAAAAGGAAACGATCTAGTTGCGCTTCAGGTAATCTATATGTACCTTCTTGTTCAATAGGGTTTTGCGTGGCTAGTACTATAAAAGGAGAATCCATAGAATAGGTAGTTCCATCAATAGTAATTTGCTGTTCTTCCATAACTTCAAATAAAGCTGCTTGAGTTTTAGCTGGAGCTCTATTAATCTCATCAATTAAAATCATATTTGAGAAAATAGGACCTTTTTTAAATTCAAATTCAGAATTTTTAACATTAAATACTGAAGTTCCTAAGATATCAGAAGGCATTAAATCTGGTGTAAATTGGATACGGCTAAAATTAATTGCTATAGTACGAGATAGTAGTTTAGCAGTTATTGTTTTTGCTACTCCTGGAACACCTTCTATCAATGCATGACCATCAGAAAGTATTGAAACAAGTAATAAATCGATCATTCTTTTTTGACCAACAATTACTTTATTTAATTCTGTTTTTATTTTGTAAATACTTTCTTGTAATTCTGACAGGTTAATTCTGCTTTCAAATTCTAAACTGTCATTAGTAGCATTTGTAGTTGTGTTTTCCATAATTAATTGTTTTCAAAAAAGTTTTCAATTAGCGTATTTAAGCGCATTAATTCATCTTGCGTACAATCTGATTTTTTATTTAATGCAATAATTGAATTTATCAAATATCTAGTTGTACTTAATTTATTTCCAGATTTAGATGCTAATTTTTCAATAAAAATACTATTCAAATTATTTGTATTAATTAAATATTTGGTTCTAACTTTTTCTAAAAAATAGGTTATTTTTTTTGTTACTAAATTTTTATGATTCTCTTCTTTTAAATATAAGTTGGCAATCGTGTGCGTAAAATCTGAAGTTGAATTCTTTAATTTTTCAATGGTAGGTACAGCTCGTTGTTTTCTTCGAGCATTGAAAAGTATAAAAAGTAATAGTCCCCAAAAAGCCATGTGTAACGACCATTTTAAAGAAGTATGTTTGTTGAAAAATTTAAATACAGACTTTTTATTTTTGTCTGTTGAGTTTTTTCTTGACTTAACTTGTGGGTCCCATAAAATTGTTCTGTCTGGTAAATAAGAAAAAATATTTGAAGCATAAGTACCCTTTTTATTAAGTAAATAATAATTTGTAAAAACGATTGGCTGCGTATGCAAGTATATAGCTCCTTTACCATGGTATACTTTTATAAAGTTAGGTTGCTTTTCTTGGTTTATTTTTTGAGTTCCTAAAACAATGGTTGTTAAAGAATCGAATTTTGAGAAATAATGACGTCTTATATTACGTTCAAACTTAAAAACGCTATCTTTAAATTGATCATTTTTTAAGTATAAAGATCCTTTTAAATTCTTTAACTCCTGAAGGGAATATGTGTTTTTATCTAAATTATCAGTACTGATATTTAAAGATTTTTTTAAGTTCTCACTAAAATGATTTAAAGAAATAAAAGCATCATTACCAGCAAATACAAATTTAAGCAACTTATTTATTGATCTTTTATCTAATTTGTTAGCAGATGATTTAATACAGATATAATTTGCATAACCTGTATCATTATCATAGTATATTTCATTAAAGAAGTCGGATATGTTTTTCTTTAAGTATACCTTTTCATTCCCGTTATATAAATCTGATATTTCATTATGAATTATATAAGTCCCAAATGGAGCTTTTGATTGTTCTCTATAATTTTCTCTCCAATCTGTTTTTTTACATCCAATAAAAATTAGTGAAATAAATAGTAAAAATAATATGTAGTTTTTAGTATTCAATTATAATTTTTTAATGTAAGATTTATAGTTGTTTTCAATAGCATTGAATTTTAATTCATCAATAGGGAATTCTCCATACCAAACATAATCATACAGGTATAATAAGTATGAAAACTGCTTACGACTATTAATATTTTTTAGTTCGAATAGGTATTCTGAATTTGTTTTGTCTTTATCATATTTAATGATGCCTTTTTGTGACATAAGTTTAAGTAATAGCAAATAGTAATACCTTGTAGCAAGCCTGTAGTCATTATTATGAATAGCTCGTTCCAGTAACTTTCCATAGTTATTATTATTAATATCTTCCTCTTCTTCTTCAAATATAAGAGCCTTCTTTTGCTGTTTGGGAGATTTGTTAAATTTCCAAAAATCTATTTCAGTAAAAACAAAACTTTTCAATAAAATAAGAATTACGATTAAAGCTAGTAAATAAGGGAAAACAGTACCCATGAAGCTAATTAAATCTTTAAAAAAATCTAAACTACCTTCATTAATTCTTTGTTCTGTTTCTTTTTTAGTTTTTTTAGGAGTAGGAGTGTTTTCGGTGTAAATAAAATCTTTGCCTTTATATTTTGATGTTAAGTCATTTCCTAACTTTCTTTTTTTTACGTAGTCTACATTTTTATCATACGATATACTATCATTTTCTAATAATGTATTTATGTTTTGAGAGTGTATACAAACACCTAGAAATAAAAAAAGTATTGATATAATTTTTCTCATTATCGTAATTGGTGTTTTGAAGCAACTTTATATGGTAAAATTAAATAATAATAAGAAATTGAAGCTAAACAAGTTAAGATTATAAGCAAGCATATTATAGTAGGCATTTGATTATAATATCTTGTAATATAACCTTCTAAAAAGGCAGCTATAAATGTAAAAGGGATAGTACTTAAAAAAATAAAAAAAGCTTCTCTTAATCCCTTTTTAAAAGACTCGAATCTATGTAATGATCCAGGAAATAATATACTAGCTCCTATAATATATCCACAAGCAGCTTCAATAATCATAGCGAAAATTTCATAAGTCCCGTGTATCCAAATTCCTTTAATACTATCAAAAAAAGTATTATTTTGATAAAAGAAAGCTTGAAA
>JBELFC010000131.1:0-9064 GCA_042093175.1 Tenacibaculum sp.
GTATCATATCCCAAGTGATGGCTTTACCAGCAGCATCCCAAGAGTTTGCCCAAAAAGCTTTGTCATTTTCTAAAGCAATATGATCTCTAGTAGCCGATAATTCACGATCAAAAGGAGTAGCTGTTACTTCAAGTTCAGAATTAGTAGTAAAACGCTTTGCTGTTTCTTTAATTAAAGCAAAAGCTTCAGGCATTATTTTTTCTAAAACTACTTCAGAAGCTTCGTAAGCTTCATCTTTTAGTTTATCTATTTCTGTGTAAATTTCTTCTTGTCTATCAATATCAGCAGTTAAAACTTCCTCTTCTAAAGTAGCTATTTGATTATTAAAAGATTGAGTAGCCTCTTTTATAGCTTCTTTAAATTCGATAGTTTTTGCTCTAAGTTCATCATTAGATAAGTTACTTAGAGAGCTTTCAAAAGCTCTTACATTTTCAACGATGGGTTGTAGTGATTTTAGATCTTTTTGTTGTTTGTCTCCAACAAAAGCTTTTATAATCGAATTTAAAATACTCATTTTTAAAATATTGTTTTACAGTTAATTAAGTGTTTTAATTAACGTGTTTATATAGTTATTAAGTTTGTGCTTAAAAGTAAGCAAAAAAAAAGCCTCTAAAAAGAGACTTTTTTGTTATTTTTTAATATTCATCTTCATTCCAAAGATAATCCTCTTCAGTGGGATAATCTGGCCAAATTTCAATAATAGAATCATATGCTTCTCCTTCATCTTCAATATCTTGTAGGTTTTCCACTACTTCTAAAGGGGCTCCTGTACGAATAGCATAATCAATTAATTCGTCTTTGGTTGCAGGCCATGGTGCATCTGCTAAATATGATGCTAATTCAAGTGTCCAATACATTTCTTTATCGGTTTGTTTTTTGATTCTCGCAAAAATAATTTTTTTTTTTAAAAAGTCAAGTTTTTTTTATAAAATGTGCAAAAATAAATTAAAGAACTTAGTTTACAGTTTTTCAGGAATCCATTTAACTTCCTCTGCTTGTAATTCATGTGACAACTTCCGTGCCAACACAAAAAGGTAGTCAGAAAGTCGGTTTAAATACATTAAAATGGTATCACTAATAGTATCTTCTTCGTTTAAAGCAACAGACAGGCGCTCTGACCTTCTACATACACAACGAGCAATGTGACAAAATGACACAGTTTGATGACCACCTGGTAAAATGAAATGAGTCATTTGCGGAAGTGAATCATTCATTGTATCTATTTCATTTTCTAAAAATTCAATTGATGCAGTATCGATTTTAGGAATATTTAATCTTTCCTTGCCGTTTTTTAGTGTTTCTTTTTCAGGCGGAGTAGCTAACATAGCACCTAAAGTAAATAAATCATGTTGAATTTTATTTAAACTTTGTTTTAAATGATCACTCATCTCTTGATCTCTAATAAGGCCTATATATGAGTTAAGTTCATCAATGGTACCATAACTTTCTATTCTTAGATGATGTTTAGGTACTCTACTACCACCAAATAAAGCGGTAGTACCTTTGTCTCCTGTTTTTGTATATATTTTCATAAATTGAAATGATTCAAAAATTTAATTTTTTAATTTGTTAAGTAAAATTTCAGGACAACGAATTGGTCTTTTTGTTTTGCTATCAATAAAAGCAAGTACAGTGTTGCCTGTGCATAATAAAATATTATCCTGATTAATTATTTCATAGTTAAATTCAATTTTAACTGTAGGTGTTTTCTTAAGATAAGTTTTAATTGTGATAAAATCATCATAAAAAGCAGATTTTTTAAAAATACAGTTTAATGAAATAACGGGAAGCATTACGCCTGCTTTTTCCATATATTTGTAACTGATACCCAGATTTCGTAACCATTCGGTACGACCAATTTCAAAAAACTGTGCATAATTACCATGGTATACTACCCCCATTTGGTCAGTTTCAGAATATCGAATTCTTATTGTAGAAGTATGTTTGTGCAAAAGTATTTTTTTTAAATGTAGCTAACGATACGTAAAAAATAAATAATAATCAATAGTGATTTGGTTTTTTTATACTAAAATTTATTCACACTTTTGTTCATCCAAATATGTAAGTTTAGAATCCCCTATAATCTAAATAATTTTAACAAAAAAATCGTTTTTTAACCAGTATGACTAAAACAGCTGATTCAGTTTGGATGGAATGTTTGTCTTTTATAAAAGACAATATTAAACCTCAAGCGTATAAAACTTGGTTTGAACCTATAAAGCCCATAAAATTATCAGGGGAGGCTTTGACTATTCAGGTTCCTAGTAAGTTTTTTTACGAATGGTTAGAAGAACACTATATTAAATTGTTAAGAGTTGCTTTGGTTAGGCAATTGGGTAATGATGCAAAGTTGGTATATGATGTACGTATGGAAAATACGTATAGTAGTAATAGTCCTCAAACTGTAAAAATACCTAGTTCTAATAGAAACCCTTTAAAACCACAAAAGGTAACGGTTCCTTTAGAGTCTAAACGTGAACTTAAAAATCCGTTTGTAATTCCTGGTTTACAAAAAGTTAAGATAGAATCTCAATTAAATCCAAATTATAATTTTGTAAACTTTATTGAAGGAGACTCAAATCGTTTAGCTCGTTCAGCAGGTATGGCTGTAGCTAACAAACCTGGAGGTACTTCTTTTAATCCATTATTAATATATGGTGGAGTAGGTTTAGGAAAAACTCATTTGGCTCATGCTATAGGAGTAGAAATAAAAGATAAATATCCTGATAAAACAGTTTTATATATCTCATCTGAAAAATTTACACAACAATTTATTGATTCTGTAAAATCGAATACTAGAAATGATTTTATTCATTTTTATCAAATGATTGATATATTAATAATTGATGATGTTCAGTTTTTATCTGGTAAGTCAGGAACACAAGATGTATTCTTTCATATTTTTAATCATTTGCATCAAAATGGGAAGCAAGTTATTTTAACTTCTGATAAAGCTCCTGTTGATATGCAAGATATTGAACAGCGATTATTATCTCGTTTTAAATGGGGGTTATCTGCTGAGTTACAATCACCAGATTATGAAACTCGTATTTCTATACTACAAAATAAGTTATATAGAGATGGTGTTGAAATGCCAGAAGAAATAGTTGAATATATAGCAAAGAATATTAAATCGAACGTTAGAGAGTTAGAAGGGGTTATTATATCAATGATTGCTCAAGCTTCTTTTAATAGAAAAGAATTTACAATTGAATTGGCTAAGCAAATAGTTGACAAGTTTGTAAAGAACACTAAAAAGGAACTTTCTATTGATTATATTCAAAAGGTAGTATCTAAATATTTTGATATGGATGTTGCTACTTTACAGTCAAAAACTAGAAAACGTCATATTGTTCAAGCGCGTCAATTAGCTATGTACTTTGCTAAGCGTATGACAAAATCTTCTTTAGCTAGTATTGGAAGTCAAATTGGTCAAAGAGACCATGCTACAGTATTGCATGCATGTAAAACAGTAGATAATTTGACAGAAACTGACAAGCAATTTAAGAAGTATGTAGAAGATCTTACTAAGAAATTAACATTATAAAATAGATATAAAATGAAAATACTAATGGTTTGCTTGGGGAATATTTGTCGTTCTCCATTAGCCGAAGGTATTTTAAAATCTAAAGTTTCTTCAGAGTTTGTGCAAGTAGATTCTGCTGGAACTGCTGGATATCATGAAGGAGAATTACCTGATAAAAGATCTATTGCAGTAGCAAAAAAATATGGTATCAATATAACAGATCAACGATCTAGGAAATTTTCAGTAACAGATTTTGATAGCTTTGATGTAATTTATGCAATGGATGAAAGCAACTATGATAATATAGTTGCTCTATCTAGAGGCAATAAAGATAAAAGTAAGGTAAAAATGATTCTACAAGAATTAGATCCTGATCAAAAGTTGAATGTACCAGATCCATATTATGGTGGAGAACTAGGTTTTGAAAATGTGTATCAAATGCTTAATGATGCTTGTAATGTAATTATTTCGAAAATAAATAAATAATGAAAGGTAAACTGTATTTAATACCAACTACTTTAGGAGATACTGAGCCTTTAGAAGTGATGCCTATATCTGTTAAAAAAGTTATAGAACACTTAGATTTTTTTATTGTTGAAAACGAAAAGTCTGCAAGAAGATTTATAAAGAAAATAACACCAGCTAAAGCTCAACCATCATTACAGTTAATGTTGTTAGATAAATATTCAGATGAGTTGGAAACTAGAAATTATTTAGATGCTTGTGAAGAAGGAAAGTCAGTTGGTTTATTGTCTGAAGCTGGTGTTCCTGCTGTAGCTGATCCTGGTGCTACTATTGTAAAACTAGCACATCAAAAAGGAATCCAAGTAGTTCCATTAGTGGGGCCGTCATCAATATTAATGGCTATGATGGCTTCTGGTATGAATGGACAGAGCTTTACCTTTAATGGATATTTGCCGATTGATAAATCAGATAGAAAAAAAGCAATAAAGGATTTAGAGAAACTTTCTAGAGATAAAAATCAATCACAAATTTTTATTGAAACACCTTATAGGAATGAAAAAATGTTAGATGATTTACGCTCTGTATTATCTCCAGAAACTAGAGTTTGTGTGGCTTGTGATATTACATTACCAACAGAGTTCATAAAAACATTGACAGTAAGAGAGTGGAAAAATGTAAAAACCGATTTACATAAACGCCCAGCTATTTTCATAGTGCACAAGTAAACCGGCTTTCTGCTAAATAATCGGGGATTTATTAGGAGATATGTTGGACACATTGTATCCACCAAATTTCTTTAAATATTGCTCTATAGATGTTCCAAAAGCATCGTTAAATTTTATTTTACCATTTGATCGTAAGAACTTTTTAACGTTACCTGCACCACTAAGATGGGCTGCAGCTAATATACCTGATTCTGTAATTTTAATACCGTTAATCCTTTTTCCTACACTTCTTCTAATATCTTTTCTTAGAATCCATTTATTAACTTTACAAAGAGCTATAAAAGCTTTTTCTTGTAATTCTGGATCTTCAAGGAATTTTTGAGTATTGTATATTCTAAACCTTTTTAAAGTTGATTTTCCAAACTGATACTTCCCAAGATATCCAAGTTTATTAACAACAGTATACCTTCCTTGTGATTCTTTAAAAGCTAAAGCTTCGCGAAAACCAATAAAATTTTTTTGTAAAAAAGGAAAATTAAAATCCCTTTTATTTGTAACCTCTATTAAAGGTTTTATAGTAATTTTTTCTTTTTTAGCTGGATTTGCAGTAAAGCTAGTTAATAAAACAAATCCTAAAAATATAAATACTAAATGTCTGATAATTAGTTACTTTCTGTTTAGCGGGGGCAAAGATATAACAAAAAACACAAATAACTGGTTATTAATTATTTGTGTTTTTAGGAAGGTTGTATTTTGTTTAGTAATTCGTTGAATGTTTTATGAAAAAAAAAGATAAACGGCTCTTTTTTTATTTAAAACAAAATGAAATGAGTTAATTTTTGTAAATAAAATTTTGTTAAAATTTATCGGTTAATTCCTCTGTTGCTAATCCAACGTTGATATTTAGCAGCATTTCTATTGTGTTGTGCTAAAGAATTTGCAAACTCATGAAAACCAATCTTTTCTATGCTAGCACACATATAATAATAGTTATGCTTTTTATAGTTTAAAACTGCATCAATAGCAGTAATGTCTGGCATAGCAATTAGAGTAGGAGGTAAGCCAGTATTTTTGTATGTATTGTATGGAGATATTATTTCAAGATCTTTTGTTAATACTCTTTTTACAATAAAATCTTGACCATTTACCTGTTTTACACAATAAATTATGGTTGGATCAGCTTGTAAAGGCCAATTGTTTTTTAAACGATTTAAATATAAACCAGCAACAATTGGACGCTCAACTTTTTGAGCTGTTTCTTTTTGTACTATAGAAGCTAAAGTAATCACTTGATCTTGAGTTAGGTTTAAGTTTTTAGCTTTTTTTATTCTTGATTCATTCCAAAAGCGCTTATACTCTCGTAACATTTTAGAACGAAATTTTTTGGCAGAAGTATTCCAATAAAATTCATAGCTGTTAGGAATGTACATACCTAAAGCGGATTTCTTCGTAAAACCATTCGTCTTTAAAAATGTATCATCAAGCATTGTTTGCAGTAGTGAAATTGAATCAGTTTCTATTTGTTCAGAAATTCTACCGGCAAGTTTCTCTAAAGTGTCTTGATTGTTGAAAGAAATTTTAATGGGAGTTTGGTTTCCACTTCTTAAAAGATTAACAAGATCATTCATGCTCATTCCTTCTTTAAGAATATATTTACCCCCTCTTGGAGTTGTAAATTTCTTTTTATTAGCTACCCAAATGAAATTTTCAGGATTTTCAATAGATTTACTAAGTTGTTTTTTTACATCAGTTAAAGAATCATTAGAGCTGATGTATAATATTGTTTCTTTGGTTACTGCTTTACCAAAAATTTTTTGATAATAATTAAATCCAATTATTGCACCTACAATAAAAAGAGTAATAATGCTTCCGTATATAATTTTTTTATTCATTAATTAATTGAAATAGAATTTCGTCTTTAAATTTACCTTGGCTAAATATCCAATCTTTCTTTAATCCAATTTTTGAAAAATGTTTTTTCTGAAACAAAGTTAAACTATTTATATTATCAGCAGTAATATTAGCATACAATTGATGCAGTTGTAGGCGTGAAAAACAATATTTAATTAATAAATCTAAAGCTTCAGAAGCATGTCCGTTTTTTTGAAAAAGAGGATCAATAAGTATACCGATACCTGCTCTTTTATGTTGTGGGTTAAAATCAAATATATCTATAGTGCCAATAGATTGATTAGTATTATTTAGTTGAATAACTAATCGTAATTGTTTAGCTTCATATATATCTAAATGAGCATTTTCTAAATATTGTTTTAGTAAATACTTAGAAAAAGGTGCTTGTGTATGACTTATTTCCCAAAATGCTTCATTGTTTTCTATAGAAAAAAGAAAAGATAAGTCTTCAGGTTCTAAAGCACGTAAACTTATATGTTGCCCTTTTAAAGTTTGCATTAAATGGTTATTTGTCCTTTAAACACAAAGGTAGCTGGTCCTGTTAAAAAAACATCAGTATATGTTCCATTATTTTCATTAAAACTAACTTCCAATTCTCCTCCTTTTACAGGAAGATTAATAGTTGCACTGTTTGTTTTGTTTGTTTTATGCATTGAAACTGCTACTGCTGTAACGCCAGTACCACATGCTAAAGTTTCATTTTCAACTCCACGTTCATAAGTTCTAACTTTAAAAGTAGTATTGTTAATTTGTTCTACAAAGTTTACATTACTACCTTCCTTTCCATAAATATCGTTTCGTATACTTTTTCCAGAATTATATACATCATAATTATCTAGGTTATCAACTAACTGAACATGATGTGGAGATCCGGTATTAGCAAAACAATAATTATCATACAAATCAATAGTATTTACATCTATCATTTGTAATGATACTATATTGTTTTTAATGGATGCATGATGTAAACCATCAATAGCGGTAAAAGTTGTTTTAGATTTAAAAACTCCTAATTTATGGGCAAAAGCAACAATACATCTACCTCCATTACCACACATAGTACTTTCATTACCATCAGCATTAAAATAGATCATTTTAAAATCAGTACTTTCATCTTCTTCTAGTAGAATTAAACCGTCAGCACCAACGCCAAAATTACGGTTACATAAAAACGAAATTGCATTAGTTTGTTCTTTTGGAAATGTATTTAATCTGTTATCTATTATAACAAAATCATTTCCTGTTCCTTGGTATTTATAAAAAGTTACTTCCATAGATAGGCAAAGATACATATTTCATAGAGTAAAAAAGAGTGTTAAATGGTGGTTAAAAATCGTTAAAACCAAGTTAAACACATTTTGTTAAAATGTTAAAATTGTATATTTGAGTAATTAAAACATTTATAAGCATATGAAGAAAATATTAGGAATTCTAGGAGTAGCGTTTATAGGTGGTGCAGTTGCGCTTACAGGCTACAAAGTATTAATTGAAAAACCTCAAGTTGTAATTCAAAAATCTAATGAGCCAACTTTACAAACAGTAAAGGCAAGTTATACAACACCAGTAATGAATACATCATCTGTACCTACAAATTTCACGGATGCAGCAGAAAGTACTGTAAATGCGGTTGTACACGTTAAAAATACAGCAATAAGAACAAAGCAAGATCCTATGAGTTTTTTCTTTGGAGGAAGTGGCTCTAGAAAATATGAACAGGTTGGTACTGGAAGTGGTGTTATTATTTCCCCTGATGGTTATATTGTAACAAATAATCATGTAATTGAAGGAGCATCAGAGATTGAGATTACACTTAATAATCGTAAAAAGTTAAAAGCTACATTAATAGGAGCTGATAAAGAAAGAGATATTGCTTTATTAAAAGTAGAATCTGACATTGTTTTACCAACAGTTTCATTTGGAAATTCTGATAATGTAAAAATAGGAGAATGGGTATTAGCAGTAGGAAACCCTTACAATTTAACATCTACAGTTACTGCGGGTATAGTAAGTGCAAAAGGAAGAGATTTAGAAGGAAATAGAAATATAGAGTCTTTTATTCAAACGGATGCAGCAGTAAACCCAGGTAATAGCGGAGGTGCATTAGTAAATACTAGAGGAGAGTTGATAGGTATTAATACAGCTATTTCATCAAGAACAGGTTCGTTTATAGGATATTCTTTTGCAGTACCATCTAATATTGCTAAAAAAATTATTGATGATTTATTAGAGTATGGAACTGTTCAGGAAGCATTAATAGGCATAGCATATGACAATGTAGAAGAAGGAGTGAAAATTACTCGTATAACTGAAAAAGGAGGAGCTGAAAAAGCAGGATTGTTAAAAGGAGATGTAATAACTAAGTTAAATAGTGTAAAAATCACCAAATTTTCAGAGTTAAAAGGGCAGTTAACGGCTAAACGACCAGGAGAAAAGGTTGTAGTTACAGTTTTAAGAGATGGCGATAAGGTAGAAAAAGTTGTTACTTTAAGTAAGAAAG
>JBELFC010000132.1:0-9055 GCA_042093175.1 Tenacibaculum sp.
CTAACCCAACCTAAGCCAACATTTAAAGCTCTTGCCATTAACCACATGTTTTGAATTGCGCATACTACTGAATAAACACCGGCTTCTTTCATGGTAGTTTGCCCTAAAACAGTATGTTCACTTGGTTTATAAAAAACAGCTATATTTAATGCCGATTCTACAATTCCTTCTAATTTTAATTGCGTGTAGGCATCGGATTTTTTTCCTTCAAAAAGAGTTTTCGCTTTTTCGTTCTCTTCAAAAAAACTGTCTTTTATTTTATTTCTAATGTTTAAATCTTTAATAACTACAAATTCCCAAGGTTGAGAAAACCCAACAGAAGGTGCGTTTACTCCAGCAAATAGAATTTTATCTAAATCCTTTTGAAGAATAGGTGTGTTTATAAAACGATTACCTCTAACATCTCTACGAGCAAGTATTATTTGCTCTAAGGTTTCTATATTTTCTGGAGTAAATTTGTTCATTTTTAAGATTTAAAATAAGTTGAAGCTTCCGGTAACGTAAAAGCTGCATTGGTAATAGCTGCTGCAACATTACTACCACCTCTGTTTCCTTCAATAAGTACCCAATCGGTAGTTGCAATTTGTGATAATTGTTCTTTTGATTCTAAAACATTCACAAAACCAACAGGTACTCCAATTATACCAACAGGTTTAAAAGTAGTATTGTCTCTTAATTGGTCAACAATTTCGAATAAAGCCGTTGGAGCATTTCCTACCACATACAAAGCATTCGGGTGTTTTTTAATCGCTTTTCTAATACCAGCTTGTGAGCGCGTAATATTTGCCGATTTAGCTAGTGCTTGTGCATCTTCATCATTTAATAAGCAGTGAATTTGATTTCCGTATTCTTTTATAAAAGCTTTTGTAATTCCTGCTTTTACCATGGTAACATCAGTAACAATTTCTCCACCATTTTTAAGATGCGTATGCCAATTTTCAATGGCATTCGGTGTTGCTGAATAATGATTGTAATCTTCTAAAATCCCTGTAGTATGAATAACTCTCGTTACTGCCCATTTATCAGCAATAGAAAAAGGGATTTCTTTAATATGATCGGTAACAATTCTAAAACTTTCTTGTTGAATTTCTTTACCTGTATGTGGTTTTCTATTTAGATAACCTCTAGGTGTAACCAAATAATCTTTAAAACGATAGGTTTGTGAGTTTCCAATCATAACCAAGCAAAACATATCTACATCTTCTGGGTTAAATTCTCCTAAAGTGGTAATTTTAAGTTCTTCTTCTGGTCGTGTTACATGTCTTATAATTGCAACTGGGGTAGAAGGTGAGCGTTCTGTTAAAAATATTTTTTGCAATCTACCTAACTGCCAATGTCTTTTTTTACTTTTTGGATTGTATAAACTGGTTACAAAATCACCCATGGCAGCAGCTTTAATTCTTTGCTCAATTTTGTTCCAAGGTGTCATTAAATCAGATAATGAAATACAGCAAAAATCATGACCTAGCGGTGCACCTAATTTACTACCAGCAGCTAAAAATGCCGAAACACCAGGAAGAGTCTCTAGTTCAATATCAGTGTGATTTTCTTTAGATACCACTTCATAAACAATGGCAGCCATGGCATAAATACTGGCATCTCCAGAACCAATAACCACTACATATTTATCTTCTTTTGCTTTTTCAACAGCTTTATGAGCTCTTGCTTCCTCTTTACCTAAAGGCATCGAAATAAGTTCAGCATCTTCTTTAAAAAGTGATGCTCCAAATTGAAAATAATAATCGTAACCAATAACTACATCTGCTTTTTCTAAAGCAATTTTAACTATGGGTAACATATAATTGATATCTCCAGGACCTAAGCCTGCTACAGTTATTTTCATTTGTTGGTTTTTTTAATAATAATAAGAGAGAAATAAGGTATTTCTCTTTGATTTGCAGTTGCCCAGTTATTAGTGATAAATTGTTGGTCAGTTCCTAAGCGTTCTGCGTATGTAATACTATGTTTTTTTGAGTCAAGAACAGCAGTAATAATATCAACCACCGATATTATTTTCATTAATACTATGGTATCAAAATTAATAATAGCCTCTTGTAGTTCTTCTTTGGTTTGTATACGAGGAATTACTACTACTTTTTCGTTTTGTAAGCATAAAGGGGTTTTACTTTCAGATGCTAAATGCAAGTAAGAGCTAATACCCGGAATTAAATTAATAGGTAAATTATGGGCTTGTATTTTTTCTAACAGATAAGAAAAAGAGCTAAACGTACTAATGTCTCCTTCGCTAACAATTGCTATAGATAATCCTTTATTATAGTCAGAAAGTATTTGTTGAAAGGTTGTTTCATAAATAACTTTTGCTTGCGCTCTCTCTAAATCCATTTTTAAATAAAACCCTTCGAGTTTTTGTGAATCTAAATTATAGTTATTTAAAATAGAATGTGAATAGCTCGCTTTTCTGCCATTTTTAAATAAAGAGCCAGGGTAATATATTTTATCTACTTTCTGTAAGGTTTTTAATCCTTTTAAAGTAATTAATTCAGGATCACCAGGACCTAAAGAAACACCATATATAGTACCTTTTATCATATTCCTAAACCTTTTTTAATTTTAGTAAATACGCTGTTTTTTTGATCAACTTTTTCATTTTCTTCAAATAAAACACCTTTTACCCCTAAATGATGTCCTACTTGCTCTTTTCCTACTTCAGATTCCAATCCAACAATTTGTTTTCTGTATTTACACAATTGGCAATTCATATTGGCAGTACCATTGATAGCTTCGTCTAGTCGTTCATCAAACGCTTTTAAAATTAGCTCATCGCTACCAAAAGCTTTGGTGTACACATATTCATAAGGAGAAGTTTCACTAAATGTTCGAATTTGATTATAAATACGCTCTAATAGTATACCTGTAAAAAAGAAAAAAGGGATCGCAATCGTACGTTTAAATTCCATTTTACTTGTTAATTCTAAGCTTTTAGTAACTGAAGGATAGGCTGTACCACTATAGGATACCGTTGTAAAACCAAACCCCATTCCTTCTCCCAACATACAAGCCAGTTTGTGAACATCAGAGTTTGCGTCAGTATCGGTCGTTCCTCTACCTACAACCATTAAGCACACCTCTTTTCTATCCATCGGTGAATGTTTACTTTCTTCTTCCAAAACTCTTTTTTGTGCTAATTCTAATAAAAATGAATTTACACCAAGGTGTTTTCCCATTTTTATAGTTAAGTCACTATAATAGCTTTGTATGGTATTCATTTCATATGGAATATCATTTTTCGCATGCGAACCTGCAAAAAGAATAATTGGTAGCGCATAAATTTCACGGATGCCTTTTTGATACATACGTTCAATAGAAGCTTCATAAACAGGGTGATTAAACTCTAAAAAGCCATAATCAACCTCATAATCTGTATAACGGGCTTTTAAAATGGAAACTAATTCTTTAAAAGCATCGGTTCCAGTTTTGGTTCTACTGCCGTGTCCGCAAAGTAAAATTCCTTTCTTCATTGTTTTAATTAATTGGTTTTACCCCTATTAAAAATACTACAGGCATTTGTAGCTCTTGTTTTTTTATATCGTTTTCTATGGTTCCTAATGTTGAAGAAAGTAACACTTCGTTTTCTCTTGATACATTTGAAACCGCATTAATTGGAATATCAGGGTTTTTACAAACCTCCATTAATTTAGGAACAATCTTATCCATACTTTTTAAGCCCATATACAAGGCTAATGTGTTACCAGCATTTAGCATTTCAGCAATTCCTTTAAGCTGAGCTGTTGAATAATCAGCAGTATGTGCAGTACAAATTAAAATAGCGTTTGATTGTCTTCTTTCAGTAATAGGAATATTTACAGAACTAGCAGCAGCTAAGGCAGCAGAAATTCCAGGAACAACAGTAAAAGGTAAATTATGCTGTTTTAAAAACCGAACTTCTTCAGCAGCTCTTCCGTAGATGTATGGATCTCCAGATTTTATGCGAACTACATTATCTCCTTGTTCACAGTGTTTTTTCATCAATACATTGATGTTGTTCTGACGCGTTTCTTGATCTCCTTTGTCACCATATTTTCTGCCTACGTAAATATGTTGAGCTTGCGTATTTATAGCTAATATTTCATCAGAAATTAAATTATCGTGTAAAATAATTTCAGCATTTTCAATCGCTTCAAAAGCTTTTAAGGTTAATAAGTTTTTATTTCCAGGACCACAACCTACTATAGAAACTTCAGGTAAATAATCTTTTGTAAAAATCCATTCAGGATTTGAAAATTGGTATTCAAAATTTAATACTGATTTTGATTTTGAATTATCAACTATTTTATAATTTTCTTTAATTGGTATCTCAAAAATTGGAGGAGACATGTTTAATTTAATTGCTGCATTTTCATAAAAATCTTTTCTTTTAGGATGAATATCTGCACAGCCATTAATAGTTTCACCGAAACAATCTTGTTCTAAAATTTCTTTAATCAGGTTAATTACATCTTTTTGATGAATTAAATTAACTGGAACATTCGGATTTTTTAATTGTTTTTTATTAGCAAGGAATCTTCCTGGATGACGTTTAGGGCCAATTAAACCAGCCAAACGTAAAACAGTTAAGTTGTTGCCAAAATGTTGTTGTAATAATTTTTCAGCTTCTATGAGAGCTTTACCAGAAGCTTTTTCAGGAATACAATGTAAAGATTCACTTACAAGAGTATTGGTGTTTTGATATACCGATGTGGAACTAACAAATATGATTTTTGTTGTTTTCGGTGTATGTTTTATAATTTGTTTAATTTGAAGCGGATGAATGGTTTCAATATTTTCAATTCGCTTAGGAGGAAAATTTATAATTAACGTAGATGTATCATGAATAAAAGATTCCCAGTCGCCAATAATGGTATCAGCTTCAACTTTTATTCTACAGGTGTGAAAAGAATATGTAGCTAATGATTTTAAGTTACTGAGTCTAGAAGTACTTCCATTAACAGAATAACCTCTTTTTTGAAGTTGTAAAGCTAATGGTAAACCTAACCAACCTAAGCCTAGTATTGAAACATCTTTTTTCATTGTTATGCTAAATTTAGAGTTGCGTTTTTTAATTGTATTTTCCTGCAATATTCCCAGCCTTTATTAGCTATAGAATCGAATGCTATTTTTCCTAAAACGTCACCAAATTTATTTTTAAAACGAATACCAACTTGTTGCGATTCCTTTTGATAAAAATATTCCGTGCTCGAAATTTTAGCTTGTTGTAACTCTTTATTATCTTTTGGTACAGCTGCAATAGTTAATGGAATGCAAGTTGTTTTAGTAAATAATTCAAGTGTATGTGTTTTAGAGTATTCTAACGTTTCAATATCATTAAAATCAATAGAATTTTGATTTGTCATAGTAAGAGTTACCCCATCTGGGTTTTCTCTAAGAAATAAAAATAACGGATACAAATACTGATCTGAACTAAATCCTTTGGTAATAAAACACTCACCTAATTCTGTATCATTCTTTAGTTCAAAAGGCTTTGGTGTTATAGGGGCTCTTTCGTTGTTAGAAATTTGCTTATCCCATCCTTTTTTATATAATAATTCAGTTTCTATAGGACATTCATTATTTAAATGTCCTTTTACGATATGCGTTATTTTTTCGGGAGTTAATTCTTTATACCAAAATTCTCCCGGACTTACAATACAAGTAGGAGCATCTTCACATCTACCATTACACCTAGTTTTTATAGTATGAGTACTATCCCAAAGCTCATTGTTTCTCAAATAAGCTCTTGCTTCTCTAACAACTTTTTCGCTACCTGCTTTTTGGCATGATCCTCCGTCGCAAAAGAAAAAAGTGTGTGTGGTATTGGCGATGTTTTTTCCCATGATTTAAAAGAAATACGTTATACTTAATTTTGTTGAAAAAGGAGTTCCAGGTGTAAAATGAATATCATCAACAGGCTGAGGTTCTCCTTGTAGTTGAGAGGAGTCGTAAAAAACAGCTTCTCTCCAGCTAGTATCAAATAGGTTTTCAATAGACAATCCTATTTGATACTTTGGTTTTGTGTAATTAATAACTAAATCTGTAATAAAATACTCTTGAGCAAGTACTGATTCGTCTTCAATTAACGGACGTTCTCCTAAATAGCGATAACGCAATGAAGTATTAATTCCATTTTGTAAGCGTAAAGTAGCTCCACCTGTTGACGTAAACCTTGGAGCGCTTGGTATTTTATTCTCATTTTTAGGTGCGTCTAACAAAGTTCCGAAACTGTAATTTAAATCGGTATCTAACCAAAAATTAGGTAAGGGTTGATATCTAAAAGAAGCTTCACTTCCAAGGCGTTTTGATCTCCCTTTATTTTCAAATTCAAAACCATCAGGACTAAAAACAAACTCGGCATCACTTTGTAAATAAAAAGCGGCAAGGTTTCCTACAAACTTTTTTCCTATTTTAAATTCTGTTCCAATATCATATCCAATTGCTTTTGGTAATGGATTTACCTCGCTGTTTTTTACAGCAGCATTCGCATAGTTTGAATGAAATCCAACACTAGCTTTAGCGTATAACTGAATGTTATTTGTAGCATCATAAAATAAACTAACTTTCGGGCTAACTCTAAAAGCTGAAGTGTTTCCTTGTTGAATTATAGGTACTAATTCATTTACATTAAAATTGAAGTAATCAGCTCTAAGACCACCTAAAGCTGTTAGTTTAGGGGTTATTTGAATTCTTTCTTTTAAAAATAAAGCAATATTTGTTTCTTCAATATCAAATTTATTTATTGCCTTTAAAAATGTTCGTCCAATAGCATTGTTTAAGCCAATCGTATTGTTGTTATGCTCAACAGACCAACCAAAAGTAGTGGTGCTATTTGGTATTTGTAATAGATTTTTTATTGATAAGTTTCCTTTGTAAGCATATGCGTTACGATTTTCGTGTTGGTGAATCATATCACCGTTTACAGGATCGTTTTGGAAAAAAGAAAAATTAGAAAATAAGTTGTATTTGTTAGAAACATAATACAATTGATTGGTAAGTTGGGTGCTCTCTGAAAGTCTAGAACTTAATTGTACATTAAAATGAATTCTTTTAGTATCACCACCTTCCTTATCATCAATAGCACCAAACCTATTTATAAGTCCACTTTTAACAGCTCGTAAAGGTATTTGCCCTGAAGCATTCCAATCACTATGAAATGTAGAAAAAGAAGTTTTTAGTTCGTGAGCATCAGAAAGAGGAAGGGTGTATTTAGCAAAAGTATTTAATCGTCTTAGTTTTTGATCACTTTCAAAAAAACTAGTGTTGTAGGTTCCTTCTACAGCAACATAAGCATTCTCATTATTGTTCGTTAAAAAACTATTCTCATTCAAAAGAGAAACCATTGCTAAAGCTCTAACAAAGTTATATTGCCCATATTCTAGTTTAGCAACGTTACGATGTAGTTTGTTTTTTGAAGAAAATTTAGCGGCACCAGAAACCGCAAAATTACCGAGTGAAACCTCATGAGGACCTTTATAATAATCTGCAGTTTGAACAGTTTCAGGAATTAAAAAATGTAAATCGGCATACCCTTGTCCGTGAGCATGAGAACTTAAATTAATACCGATATCATCTACAAGTACAGCAAAGTCGGTTCCATGGTCATTATCAAAGCCTCTAAGGAATATCTGTTCAGCCTTTCCTCCTCCAGCATGTTGCGCTATAAATAAACCAGGTACAGTTTTTAAATAATCATGAGCACTGTTTATAGGTCTTAATTGTAATGAAATTTTAGAAACCTTTTGAATTCCTAATTTTTTTTGGTTTTTAGAATTGATTACAATTTCTGAAAGTTGAACAACTTCTTTTTCTAAGGTAATATTTAAATTTGTGGTTGCTTTTTTTAGTAGAATGGTTTTCTGTAAATACCCTTCAGAAGAGAAGGTTAATTTTACAGGGAAATTTTCTATTCTTATAGAAAAATTACCTGTTTCACTAGTTGCTCCTTTGGAAACGTTGTTCGCTGTAATACGTACTTTTGAAATTGTTAACTGAGTTTCTTGATCAGTTACTTTACCTTGAATGGTATTGTTTTGTGCGAATATGGATAGTGAAAAACACAGTGTCCATAGACTGCATAAAATCAATTTTTGCATTTAAAAATGAAATTAAGCAGGCAGGGAAAGAAAATATGAATAACATAATTTTCTAACTCTTTACCCGAGAGTTATTATTATAAATTGGTTTGATTTAGGCAGGTCTCCTGACTTAGCTTAGCGTTCATTTACCTTCCCATAGTTTTAGCTACAGTGGTTTTTGTTAATGAAGCCTTTAATAAGCTTTACAGTTGCGGGAACAGTTTTGGATTTACACCAAATTCCCTTTTAATTCTTATTCTAAAAATTACTAAAGAATAAGAAACCAAAAATCGAAGCGAATATATAGTATTTTATTATACGATAGTTTCTAAAACCAGTTTTTTTCTTGTAGTAACAGAAGTTTTAGGAAGCATTATAATTTCGAATCCTTTTTTAGTGTACTGTTCAATTAGCGATTTTTCTAGGGTTAAACAATAGTCAAATTCTTGTAATCTTTGTGCATCTTGACAGTAGATTTCAAACCAAGTTGGTGCAAAAAAAACAGTTGTGTGGTAGTTTTTTTTATAAGGAAAATCTCGTAAGTAATTAGGAATCGGTTTATTTGCTACCGTTAAATAGGCTTCTAAATCTAATAAAGACCGATCACAAATTAGCGTGCTTGAATTTAATAATTCTTTAGTTGTTAATTCGAAAACAAGATCAGTAAATCGGTGGATGTCTTCCCACGGCATTCCGTTTCTATTATTTTTTTGCTCATCAATAATAACTCTTCTAGAAACTTCATCCATACAAGGAATGGTGTCTTTTAAAAGATTTATTAAAGTGGTTTTTCCAGTGCCTGGAGCCCCTGTAATGATATATTTTTTAGGTAAGTTATACATGTTGAGAAAATACGAGTAATCCTATGATAATTGCAATAAAAAGAATACTTGAACTATAGTTAATGGTAGCAACTCTTTTAATTTCATCATGTTCTATATTCCTGTTGTTGTTTCCTATAAAAGGCTTATCAACTAATTTTCCATGAT
>JBELFC010000133.1:0-8971 GCA_042093175.1 Tenacibaculum sp.
TATTTTAACTGATGCTAAAAAAGAGTTTTTATTTAAGTATACTAGTGTTATCTGTTCTTTTTGGATGTAGTAAAAAAAAGCAAAAAGAGATTGTTAAGCTCGAAGGAGTTGTTTTTGGAACTACTTATCATATTACCTATTTAGATAAGACAAATTACCAAAAATCGATTGATAGTTTATTTAATTTGGTTAATAATTCGTTATCTACCTATATACCTACTTCTGATATATCGAAAATAAATAAAGGTGATTCAACAGTAGTGGTAGATGATATGTTTATAGATGTTTTTGAAAAAGCTAAACGAATTTATAAAGAAACTAATGGGTATTTTGATCCTACGATAGGTCGTTTAATTGATGCATATGGTTTTGGATCGGGAAAAGAGAAAAAGAATTTGAGTTCAGAAGAAATTACAGGACTTATGAAAGGAGTAGGTTTTGATAAAGTAAAACTAGAGAATAGAAAGGTATATAGGGAAACTTCTAATATAGAGTTTAATGTGAACGCTTTTGCTAAAGGGTATGGTATTGACGTTATTGGTTGGTTTTTGGAGAGTAAAAAGATTAATAATTATTTAGTAGAAATAGGAGGCGAAATTAGAGCAAGAGGTAAAAAGGAAGGTAAATTATGGAAGGTAGCTATCGAGAAACCAAATGTTGATGGTACACGATCACTTCAAAAAATAATTGAACTGGATGATGAGTCTATGGCTACTTCAGGGAATTATAGAAAATACAAAATGAATGAAGAAGGAGAGAAAATAGTGCACACAGTGAATCCGAAAACTGGTTTAGCGCAAGAAAGTAATTTATTAAGTGTTTCAGTTCGTTTAAAAGGAGATTGCGCTGATGTAGATGCTTATGCCACTGCATTTTTAGCAATGGGTTTAAATAAAACAAAAGAATTTTTGTTAAGACATCCTGAGTTGAAAGTTGTTTTATTATACAATGATAAGGATAATAAGTTACAGGAATTTATAAATTAATTTTTAAAACAAACAGGTAAAATTTCACCTTTCATTAAAGCAAATCGTTCTAGTTTTTCTGGAGCGATTTTTTTTGTGAAATCAACTTCATCAACTCGAAAACCAATAGAGCGAAGTTTGCTAAAATAATCACGGCCATATACGCGAACATGATCGTATTGCCCAAATATTTTAGCTCGTTCTTTTGGATCAGTAATGGTATTGTCTTCAAAAGTAGTTTCTCTATTTAGGTCTTGAGGGATTTGAAAAATACCAAAACCACCGGTTTTCATAACCCTGAAAAGTTCATTCATAGCTTTAGTGTCATCAGGAATATGTTCTAAAACATGGTTGCAAAAAATAATATCAAATGCGTTATTTTCAAATGGTAGATTACAGATGTCAGCTTTAACATCTGCAATCGGTGATTCTAAATCAGAAGTGATATATTCTAAGTTTTTTTGATTTCTAAATATGTCTAAAAAGCATTGTTCGGGAGCAATATGTAATACTTTTAATTTTTTATCAGAGGAAAAAAAAGTAGATTCATTTTGTAAATACAACCACAATAAACGATGTCTTTCTAATGATAGGGTAGAAGGGGATAAAGCATTTTCTCGTTGTACACCATATCCGTAGGGTAAAAATTTACGAAATGATTTTCCGTCAATAGGATCAGTAAAGTTATCGCCCTTTAACCACCAAGCAATAACAGGTTTTGCCCAGTAGCTTGCTTTTATTAAAATAGGTCTAGGTATGGTGTTTAAAATAGCTTTAAAAAAAGACACTTTTATTATAATATTAAAGGTTTTTGTCTAAATTCATCTTCTTCGTTACTTTCAATACCTAAAGCATCATATATGTATTTAAAAGTAGAAAGTAATTCTGGTTTACCATCTACAATGGCTACGTCATGCTCAAAATGAGCACTAGGTTTGTCATCTAAAGTAGTAATAGTCCATCCATCATTATGTTGACGGATTTTATGAGTACCTAAATTAGTCATTGGTTCAATAGCAACAACCATTCCTTCAATAAATTTTTTCCCTCGTCCTCTACGTCCATAATTTGGCATTTCAGGGTCTTCGTGCATTTTTTTACCTAAACCATGACCAACCAATTCTCTAACAACTCCGTAACCATGTTTTTCTGTGAAATTTTGTATAGCAAAACCAACATCTCCAACTCTATTTCCAGCTTTTAATTCACGAATACCAACATATAAACTTTCTTTAGTTACATCTAGTAATTTTTGGGTTTCTGGAGCAATTTCACCTACAGGAAATGTATAAGCATGATCACCATAAAAATCATTTTTTATAGCACCACAGTCTATTGATATAATATCACCTTCTTGAAGAGGGGTGTTGTTAGGGATTCCATGAACTACTTGAGAATTAGGGCTCATACATAGTGTGTTAGGGAAATTATATAAACCTAAAAAACCAGGGATAGCACCTTGCTCACGAATAAAGTCTTCAGCTAATTTATCAAGATGTAATGTGGTTACACCAGGTTTCACTTCTTTAGCAAGCATACCTAATGTTTTTGAAACAACTAAAGCACTTTCGCGCATTATTTCTATTTCTTCTCTAGTTTTTGGTTTGATCATGTTGAAAAATATTGAAGCGCAAATTTACGTTTATTTTTGATATGGATGTTTATAAGGTTGTCCTGATATTATTTTTAAAATATCATCTTCAATCGTAGAGCCATCAAGAGCATGTTCTACGAATCGACCAATTTCTTTTCCATTCTTATAAAAGATAAAAGTTGGAACACGAATTATATTAAAGCCATCTTCTAATCCGTCTGCTTTTTTTTGACGATTTACAGTGATCATTTCAAGCTTTTTATAATTAAATTTAGCTTCGTCTAATAATTTGTAAAAATTAGGGACCTCACGCTTACTATCACCACACCATGTTCCCATAAAAGCTTTTATTTTAATCCCTTTTAATTTCTGTTCTAATTTTTGAGCAGTTGTTTTCTCAATTTCATAATAAGAATAGAAATCATTAAACCAATCGCTTCCATAGGGTTCTTGTTGGAAATCTTTTCGAGTTGCTATTCCAATTAAGTTTCCGTCTTTATCTTTAGTCACTGGTTTTTTAGGAACTGAAGCACATGAACTTATTAATATAAAAGATAAAATAAAAAGTATTTTTTTCATAAATGATATGTTTGTTTTTAGATAAGAGAATGTTGTGTCATTTCTTTAGGTTTATCAATTCCTATTAATTGTAAAATTGTAGGAGCAATATCTCCTAAAATTCCATTCTTTATTGATTTTAATTCTTTGTCAATTAAAATCATAGGAACAGGGTTTGTTGTATGAGCAGTATGTGGTGTGCCATCTGGATTAATCATCGTTTCGCAATTACCATGATCAGCAATTAAAATTGTAGTATAATCATTTTCTAATGCTGTTGTAATTACTTCTTTTACACAATGATCAACCGATTCACAAGCTTTAACAGCAGCATCGAAAACACCAGTATGTCCTACCATATCTCCATTTGCAAAATTTAAACAAACAAAATCTACATCTCCTTTTTTTAATTCAGGAACAATAGCATCGGTTATTTCATAAGCACTCATTTCAGGTTTTAAATCATAAGTTGCAACTTTTGGAGATGGGCATAATAATCGTTTTTCTCCTACAAACTCTTTTTCTTGACCACCAGAAAAGAAAAAAGTAACATGTGGATACTTTTCTGTTTCTGCTATTCTAATTTGTTTTTTATTTGCTTTTTCTAATACTTCACCTAAAGTGTTTTCTATATTTTTAGAATTGTAAATTACATTGATTTTGGTGAAAGTTTCATCATAGTTTGTCATTGTAACAAAGTATAACGGTAACTTTTTCATATTAAGTTCAGGAAAATTGTTTTGACTTAAAGCATTTGTTAATTGACGACCTCTATCGGTTCTAAAATTGAAGAAAATAATAACATCATCTTCTTTAATACTTGTTTTAGGACTATTATTTTCATCAACCATTATAATAGGTTTTATGAATTCGTCAGTAACTCCCTCTTCATAACTAGTAAGAATGCTTTTTTCGGCATTAGAAGATTTTATCCCACTTCCGTGAATTAAAGCGTCATAGGCTAACTGCACACGTTCCCAACGGTTATCACGATCCATTGCATAGTAACGTCCAGTTATAGAAGCTAACTCACCAGTAGTTTGTTTCATGTGTTCTTGAATGTCATTGATGAAAAACTTACCCGATTTTGGATCGCAATCACGTCCATCTGTAAAAGCATGTAAATACACATTTTTTAAGTTATGGTCGTTTGCAGCATTTAAAAGTCCTTTTAAATGATTAATGTGAGAATGTATACCTCCATTAGATACTAATCCTAAAAAATGAACATTTTTATTATTTGTTTTTGCGTATTCAAAAGCTTTTAGTAACTCAGGCTCATTCGCTAAAGTTCCTTCAGCTATTGCTTTATTAATTTTAGCAAGATTTTGATATACAATTCTACCAGCTCCTAAATTCATATGTCCAACTTCTGAATTACCCATTTGACCTTCAGGTAATCCTACATGTTCTCCATCTGTCCGTAGTTCAGCATTCGGATATTGGTCATATAATGAGTTAATAAAAGGAGTTTTGGCATTGTAGATTGCAGATACTTTTGGGTCTTGTGTAATTCCCCAACCATCTAGTATCATTAAAATTACTTTCTTGTTCATTATTTTAAGAATTGAATGGTAAAAGTAAGAAAGAAATTAGTATTTGTTTAAATGATTAAGATGAATTAATGAATTTAAAAATAGAATTTTACTGTATCAATAGGAAAAATTTATATAAATAATAAAAGTGATACTGTAAAATAGTTATTTTTATAAAATATTAATCGTTGTGAAAAGAATTTTGACTATTACATAAAAATATAAGAAGACTACTTATGTGATAAAAATTGTTTCTTATTTATTCTTATTAGAAGGCAATAGATTAAAAAATGTATATAAAATTAATGATTTCAAATAAATGAATTTACCTACATTATTTAATAGTTTGAGTACGCGTTTTGGGCTTTTAAAATCTAAAATGAAAATAGAAAACGCGGTTAATGATTTTGGGTTGCAAGTATTGTTAGAAAACACAGCGATAGAAATTTTAAATACCGTTTATGAGTATAAATTTATAAATGCTAATAAAGAGTCATTGAATTTTACTGCAGTTGACGCTTTAGATAATGAAAATGAAATTGCACTTCAAATTACTTCTACTTTTAGTAAAGCAAAAATAATTTCTACTATAAATAAGTACTTAAAAAACGATTTACATAAAAACCATAAGCACTTAAAATTTTTCTTTTTAAAGGATGTGAAATCATTAAACAAAGGAACCATAAATGAGATTTCTAAATTATTAGAAACAAAAGGACTTAGTTTAAATGTAAAAGAAGATTTTATAGATTATGAAGCTATCTATCAAAAATTATATTTTGATACTCCAGACATCCCTAAAATACTTAAAGTTATCGAAATTATTGATAATGTTTTAGGTGTTTTGCCAATTAATAAGATTTCTAGTTTTGCTTCTTTAGGAATCTCATTTGAAAATGATGAAATTGAAAATGTTCACACACTTGTTTCAAGTCTTTTAAAACAGGGAATTAACATTTATATTACATCTAAAAGGTTATATAATGAATTAAAAGAACATCGCTTTTTTGATTATTTAGTGCTTGTTAAGGATGTTAAAAGTATTAGTCATATTAATCATTATTTAATTATCATATCTAATCAATACATTCAAAAAAACTTAATAGAAGAAGAGAGTTGTGTTTTATTTAAAACGTTATTGCATAATAATTATAAATCTAAAACATTAGCATTCAACCCGTATATTAATAATTTAAATAGAATTAAGAATAAACGGTTTAGGGTTTATAATAATTTAGATACCGATAAAAAAAACATTCAAGAGTTTTCAGAGAATCTAGTGGCTAATTTTATGTCGTCTAATACAACTCAACTAAAAGTTGATACAGAAAACATAAAAGAGAGTTTAATAAGTATTCGTAAAGGATTTGAACACAAGATTCTTCTAGAGAATAATCAGCAAAAAACCATTTTATTTTATATTAATAAAATGGATGTTAAAATTATTTATATCGTTTTAAAAAATGGTTTCTCAACTATTTCAACGATCGCTTATGTAAAAGATCTTTCAAAAAAATACCCACTTAAAAATATTAATTTATTAGTTCCTCAAAACCCTAATCATAAAACTAGAAAAGTATTAGATACTTTTAAAGATAAGATAAGGATAGAAAACGTGTATTATATTGGAGAATTTTTGTTTGAAGAAACATTAAATGATATTAATCAATTACCAATTTTAGGAATCGATGATTTTGTATCGCCAGTAATCAAACATGAAACAAATAGTATTCATTTAGTAGACATTTTGCATTGGATTGTTGAAGAACGTTCACCTTCTATAGGAATCATTGAAGCGCCTGGGGGAATTGGAAAAACAACTTTAGTTGAAAAAATACATGATGAATTAATTAATAAGGAAAATGAATACAAACATTTGGTTCTTTTTATAGAGGCTAATGCTTTTATTGAAAGTTTTAAGAATACTGATTTTTCAGATGAAACGGAATATGATTTGTATTCTATTTTTAAGAAATGTCATAGTCAAGGAAATAGCATAGATGAGCAATTGTTTTATAATAACTTTAACTATGGGAATATTTTAATGATAATTGATGGAGTAGATGAAATAGTGTCAACAATTACAAGTTTTAACTTAGATTCTTTTTTAATTAAATTATCTGAATTAGGAGAGAAAATAGGAAAAGGAAAAATACTCTTAACCAGTAGGGATTTATATGTAAAAGATATTCAAACTTTTTTAAACAAAATTAATGGAAACGGAAATGCTATTGTTGTTTATAATTTAATGCCTTTTAATAAAAAATTAGCCGAAAAATATTTTTCATTGAATGGAGTTTCTTCTTCAAAAATAAAAAGAGGACTTTCATTGTTACATGAATTTGTAATGGAAAAAGAAAAGGGTAATGAGTATGTGTATCCTCCTTTTGTTTTGGATGTTGTTTTAGATTTTATGAATTCTGAAGAGAATTTTGAAATTGATACCGAGATGTTTAATTCAGAATATTTACTGTCAAATCATAGATTAGATTTTATTATTCAACAAACATTTAATAGAGAAGGGATAAAAAAACATGAGTATGGTTATGATTTAAGTATTGATAGTCAAGTTGCTTTTTTTACGCTTATGGCGATAGAAAAAATAGGAAGAATAAGAGAAGAAGAAATCTTAGAAATAGTTAACCAAATAGATTTTATAAGTAATTCTGAAAAAGTAGCAAAAGGGTTAAGAGATCATCCTTTTATAAGGAAACAAGATGATTACTATGTTTTTATTTATCGGTTTTTAGCCTCTGAGTTTTGTGTTACAGGTGTTTTTAGCTTATTGAAAAAGCAACCATTTATAGAGATTAGTAACGAATTGATAAGAATGTTGGCTTATGTAGCTAATTATAATTCTATCATAGCTAAAGGGATTATTGATAAAGTTAAACTAGATAATTCTTTTACTAAGGAGAACTTTTATGTTTTTATAAGAGGATTAATTAACGATATAAAAGAATATAGAGCAGAATTAAAGTTTATAGATAAAAAAGCAATTAGTAATTTGTTTTTATTGTTGTGTGAGTATTATTCTAATGAAGAAAAGTATTGTGTTGAAAATTTTAATCATTTAATTAAAGTTGTTTTTGGTGATAAAGAGGGAAGCTTTATCTCTGGTTTTTATTTAATGGATGTTCCAGATAATTTCAAATTGTTATTAAATTTTAGTGGATTGAATTTGAAAAATTGTGAAATTAATAATTTTAATAATTTTATTTTTTGCGGGTTTAATACTAATACATCTTTTGAAAGTTCTTGTGTAATAAAGAATATAAATCTTCATGGGGTTTCTTTATTTGATAAGTTGGAAGAAGTATCAATAAATGAAGAAAATTTTGATAATGTTTTAGGAGATAATAGTCTTCATAAAATTTTAAGATTAAAAGAATTAGGTAAAAGTGGGATAGAAAAGGAGATTAGGAAATATTTGAAATCTTTTTATATCGGAAAAACACTGAAAGACGCTATAAAACTAAGAGAGTTAAAAAACACGTATCAAAATAACGATTTGATGGGGAAGATAACTAAGGAAATGCACAAACAAAATATCTTATTAGAAATTGATAATAGTGAATTAGTTATAAATACGAAGTTGAAAAGTAAAATCAATAAATTTGTATACCAGGGTAGGAGTTTTACTGAAATAAGAGAGGTGTTTAAAGGAATTGCAGTTTCTATTTAATATATTTTAAAATAGCCATAAAGTAAAAGTATAACTATAAAGTTTTTTACTTTATGACTATGTAAGTTTTTATTTACTGTACTTTTTAATTGCAGCTTTAATTTTTTCAATTCTATTTTCAGGATCAGGATGTGTGCTTTGAAATTCAGGAACACGATTAGGTCCTGCTGCAGCTTTTAATATTTCCATTACATTTATTAGGTAACGAGGGTCGTAACCTGCATCAATCATTAGTTTTACACCTAATTCATCACTTTCTAATTCATCACCACGACCATTTTTAAGTAATGTTTTTTGACCAACACTATTGGCAAGTTGACCTAAATCAGCACCAACAGAAGCTCCCATTGTTAAAAGCTTCCAAAAGTTAGCTTCAGTAATTCTTTCATTTGAATGTTTACCTAAAACATGCCCAATTTCATGACCTAAAACCCCAGCAAGCATATTTTCATTCAAGCTACCATTACTGTTTGTTAATTTTGAAAATAAAGCATAAGTAATAAAAATTTGACCACCAGGTAAAGCAAAAGCATTAATAGCTCTTTGATCTTTTAATAAATGAAAATCATATTTGTATCCAGACTTTCTTGCTACAGTATTATTTACTAATTTCTGACCAATTTGATCAACAATC
>JBELFC010000134.1:0-8927 GCA_042093175.1 Tenacibaculum sp.
TATTAACATAACACTTTACCTGTTTTAAGGTTAATTGTTTTTCCTCTTCCATAGCGTACTTCATTATTTTTCATGTCCCAATGCACATCAATACTATCTTTAAAAATAGCACAATTATTATTACTGGTCGAACCAATTACCCTTCCCTGAGCATCTTTTAAAACAATTTCTACATAATAACTAGAACCATCTCCTGGCATAGTTGAGGTAAAAAAATGTAAATCATTTCTTTTTATAATCAACTCAAACTTACCATCAGGACTTTTATATGATTTTAAAAAAGTCATTGAATTGTAAAAACATATCCCTAAAACAACAGTACTTAATGTTACTATAAATAATACTTTATAAATAAGTTTTACTCTATTCACCTCTGTTTATATTCTAAAGTATTATATGTAAGAATAAATGCTTTTTTTTCACATTCTTTTTCTACCTGATTACAGTCTCCTTCTGAATTAATTTCTGAAATTAAATTGCATTGTCTTTTTTTTATAAGAATATCGTGATACCCATTAGTAACAGATTTTCTGACAACCAACTCATTTTTTTCAGTTTTTATATTAGAATAGCAAGCATTTTTATTTACAGTAGCTTCTCCTGAATATTCATCTACCATTAGATTGTTTAGTATTTTCTTTAACTTGTTTCCTTCTTTTGTATACAGTGAAAGATAGGTACAACGGTAAGGATTAGATTGAGAACTTGTTCTGAAACTAGTAATAATTCCAAAAGTTAATATGCCTTCAGATAATTCATATCTTTTAGTATCAATACGAATATCGTCTATAAACTCAGCATTAGAAATCCAACCGTTCCCTTTAGAGTTTTCTGAAAAGTAATTTTTAATGTTTCCTGTTACTGAATTTACGATTACGATATGACTTGTTAACCTATAATCATCAGAATCAAAAATAGCTCCTTCAACTTCACCTAATATAATTAGAGTTTCATTATTTGAAAGTTCTTTCTGTAATTTGACTTCAATTTTATTAGTGTTTAAATTTAAAGTCTTAATTATTCTATTCTCTAACTCAATAGAATTTAACTTATACCAAGTAACATCTTCTGACTTTATATACGCTTCATTAGAAGTATGAATACCTTTATCATTATAACTAGTATGTAAATAGAATTTTTTATCCTTCCCATTTACTATACTATCCCATTTTTGTTCGGAAAAATTAAACCAAGACTTGGCATATTTTAAATTTATCACTTCCTCTCCATCTCCAATATCAAAGTGTTTTGCATATTTATGAGGAAACCTTCTAAATCCCCAAACACAACTTTGTGAGCTATTTTCTTTATAATTTTTCTTTACTCCTACAAATCCTCTTACTGCTCCATCTTCATAGGTCGCATCCATATCAAACGAAACATCATCAGCATAAATGTTATTAGTAAAAAGTATCATTTTTAATTGACCGATATATGCGCCTGAATCTTTTCCTCTAGTATTTTCAATTAACTTATAAGTTCCTATTAAAATAACTTTAGCAGAAACCTCTGAAGTTTCAGAAATATAAGCTCTTGCTTTTTTAAAAATGACTTCTCCTGTAAAACTATTAATGTTCCCATTACATTTTGTTTCCCCTTTTATTTTGTATAAAGAATGATTGTTTTTACTTTTTTTTACTTCAGTAAAAACAAACTCAATTTTATTAAAACTATCGCCTAAAAGACCATATAAAGGAATAATTTCTTTTTTAGAGCTAAAACCTGGGTAAGCACCTTTTAATAAAGGTGCTAAGTTTTTTTTATAAATTATTTGTTTAGTAACATCAATAATTGAACCTTCATTACTAATATGTTTTCTATCATATCGCCCCCAATCTTCACTATAATCAATTTGAGCATAACAAAAATCGTGAAATACAATACATACAAATATGAATACTATTTTATTCATTTGGTTTTTAAACATTATTCTTTCTATAAATAACTCCCCTTTAATTGTCTCAATAATTAATTTTCTTTGCTCACTTTTACCAAACTCTCATCTCTATACCACAATAACCAGTAGCTATGTCTAAAATATCATCTACACCATGTTGAATTGTTTGATTAGTAATATTTTCTTCTTTCATTTTATATAACACTTTTACTACATCATTTTGAGTTCCCCCAAGTTTTTTATATTCTAAAAGAACCTCTCTTGTTTTTTGAGTAAAACAATTTCCTCTCTTTACAAATTCTAGTAAAACCAATTGTAATTCTTCCTTCTTTTCCATTTTAAATTACATCAATAACTTTTTCTAACACATAATGTACTCCTCCTACAAACATTGTTATTAGTGTAAGAAACAGAAAACGAATGATTGTAGCTTCCATATTTTTTTTCAATTTCTTTTTAAGATAAAAAACATCCAAAAAAATAAATAAAAGGGCTATAACAACTCCAATAATTAATCCCACATAAATAGCTCCCCAATAAAAAAAAGCGTGTAATAAGTTCCACCCACCTTTAACAGGTATCTCATTGACTCCCAAAACAACCTGTATACAACGCATGTAACCAATACCTATTAATAATGCTACAAGCGTCCAAATACAATAAATTATAATTTGCTTTAAGATTTTCATTTATTTTTAGATTATCTTTTTTCTTACACAATACGTCTAATAATTTGCTTTACTTAAAAAAAATAATTGTTTTTAGCTCTACGCTAGTAAATTGTGTTTTTCTATATTCCTTTACATTATCAACGTTTGTTTTTTAGTTTTACGTAGCATTATTACATTGTAGCTTTATGAACTACCTTTTCTAACTCTTTAAAAGCTTTTTTTTGTGCAGGTGCTAACAATGCTTCTTTTATTTTCCCTGTAACAATTTCAAGAATATCTCTTCGTGCTTTTACACTTTTACCAAAATAAGCATTCATAAATGAATTAGGAATGATATAACTTATTTTCACAGTATTTTCTCTTGGAAAATATAGTTTTACAGCATGCATTCCACTTTTTTTAAGAACAAGGCATTGTTCCATTTGTCCATTAGCATCTGTTCTTACTTCCCATTTATCATACTCTTTAGAGCAATCAAAAGAAGATGCTGTTTTTAAAAAACCTTGTAATGTTTCTAAAGAATTGTATTCATTTTTAATTGTAACTATTTTTTCCATTTTTATTGTTTTTATATTCTTATCAAATTTTATAATTAGTAATTCATTCCTATTAACTCTTTATCTATTGTATATCTAAACTTGAAAGTTGTACCTCCATTTTTTGGTTCTAAAATCACATAATATTCGGTTTTAAAAATTTCTCCATTTTTAGGAAACTTTATAAAGGCAACATCTAGCTCAACATTTTCTATATTTTTTTGATTTTTTAATTCCTTTTTCGCTTTTTCAACTAATTCACCCAATGTTGATAGATTAATTTTCTCATTCAATTGAAACATAAAATCTGCTGCTTCATTCCCTTTCGGAACTTCTAAATATATCTCCGAGTTTTGTTTCCAATTTCCTTGCATTAAATTCCATTGCCCCATTTTCAATGATTCTGGAGCTTTAGTAACCGTTACCCCAATAAGATTTCCTATAGATTTATCATAACTTATCGTTAAATCAGTATAATAAGCATTCACTCCAAACTTTTTTTTAAGTTCATCTTCTATAATCATAAACCCTTTGCTATTTGCAGGCTGTTTACTAACCTTATCTCCACAAGACATTGATAAGATTAGTATTCCGATAATAAAGATATATTTGAATGTTTTCATTTTAGCGTGTTTGTATTTTCCACAACTAAAAGTACAGAGCAAGAATGACCTGAGAAATAGTAAATCTATTTCCGATGCTTTTAAATAAATAAGTGCAATACTTTATAGAATATCTGTAACAAAAAAATTATTTATTATTCCAGTCTAAAAATGTATTTAAAAAGTTATCTTTTTTTCGAGAAGATACAGGAATTTTTTTACCATTCTTTAAATGAATTAAACCTGATTTGTCATATTTATCTATAAACTGTAAATTAACCATGAATGATTGGTGAGGCCGAGTAAAACTGACTTTAGAAAGACGTTCTTCAAATTCTTTCAACGTTTTTGAAACTACATGTTTTTTACCATTATTACAATAAAATGTGGTATATCCTTTATCAGATTCACAATATAACAACTCGTTTAAATCTATAACTTGAAAACTATCATGAAGTGATAATACCAGTTTAGAGTCTTCGTTATTCCAAACATCTTTTACATTTTTTATTTGCTGCTGTTGAATTGCTACAGGTAAGTTAGTCACTTTTTGTATAGCTATTTGTAGTTCTTCAATGTCAACAGGTTTTAATAAATAATCTACAGCACCAATTTTTAAAGCACGTAATGCGTATTCTTCATATGCTGTAATAAAAATTACTTTAAAACATAAATTTTCTGTTTGCTCTAAAAAGTCAAACCCTGTACCATCAGTAAGGTTGATATCTAAAAAAATTAAAGATGGTTTACATGCATTTGCTACAACAACAGCCTCTTTTACTGATTCACATTCTCCTATAACTTCAATATCCGTTTCTATTAATTGTAATAAATTACGTAAAGCTTTTCTAATATATGCTTTATCTTCTACTAGTAATGCTTTCATTAAACGTCTTCTTTTATATAAGGAATTGATAAAGTAACTATAGTGCCATGGGCATTGTATTTTTGTCTATCTTCAATAACTACGGAGCCTTTCATTTTAAAATCCTTTGCTAAAATTTTTAATCTTTCAGATGTTATAGTGGTAGACAATGATTTTTTATTATTTTTTTTCTTTTCATTTTCGGCAAGAATACCAATACCATTATCTATGATAGTACAAATTAATTCTTTATTTGAATAATCTAGACGAACCTTTAAATTTCTATCTTCTTTTTGATTTACAAATGCATGTTCTATAGCATTTTCAACAAATGGCTGAATAAGCATAGGTGGAATTTTAAATAATGAAGTATCTATAGCATCTGCCACTGAAATTGTATATTCATATGAATCATTCTCTAAGTTTTGAAGGGCTAAATAGTTTTCTATTGCAATGAGTTCTTGAGAAAGTAAAACTAGTTTATCTCTGGAGTTTTCCAACGTAATACGAAGTAATTTTGAAAATTTTGACAAATAAGTTACCGATGTTTTTTCTTCTTTATTTAATATCATACCCTGCAATACTGAAAGTGAATTAAAAATGAAGTGCGGTGTCATTTGTGAACGAAGTAATTTCTGTTCTATAACAATATTTTGAGTTTTAGATTTCTCATTTCTTAACTTTAAAAAGAAAATTATACTTCCTAAAATTAACGTCGTTACTAAAAAAGCAATAACTCCCAATAATAAATTACGTTGTGTTCTTTCTAAATTTCTAGATTTTGTATTTACTGTTTTAGTTAACCTTAACTCTCTTTTTTCAGCTGATTCTAATTCGTTTTTATACTTATACTCATATTCTAATTGAGTTATTTTCTCTATATTTTTTTTATTGAAAAGGCTATCATTGGCTATTTTAAATTTTTGAGAGCTTAAAAATGCTTTTTCATGGTTTCCTAATTTGTGGTTTATCTTGGCGAGTAAATTATATGCATCACGTTGATGTTTTAATAGTTTATACTTATTTGCTAGCTTTACAGCTTTTTCTGCCTTAACTAAGGCTAAATTATATTTATTTAGGTTAAAATACGCATTTACAATTCCTAAATAAGAGCCTATCAAATCATACTTCTTTTGGCTAATTTTAGTTATTTCATTTGCTTCTTGAAAATACACCAATGCCTTTGAATTTTCTTTAATTCCGATATAGGCATAACCAAGATTTATAAGACTAATTGCTAGATCTTGATTATTTTTAATTTCTCTACTAATATTAACGGACTCCTTAAAGTATGTAATTGCTTTAGTAAACTCTTTCTTATTAATATATATACTTCCAATATTATTTTTAATTGCTACAATATTTCTAGTATTATAATTAGCTTGATGAATAGTTAAGGCCTTATTATAAAAACTCAATGCTTTTTCATAAAGTTCTTGTTTTCTATATAAGTTTCCAATATTACTAAACGACTGAAAAATACCTATAGAATCTTTAGCTTTTTCAGCTACATCTAATGATTTATTATGATATCTTAATGACAAAGGGTAATTTCCCTGTTCAATATATACTATAGCCATCGCATTCCAACAACTAAGTATTCCGTATTCATTATTATTTTTAGTAAAAATATGTAAAGCCCTCTTGAAGTTAACTAAGGCTTTTTCATACTCTCCATTATCCGAATAAATATCTCCTATATTATAAAGATAATTAGGTATATTCATTTTTATATCTAATTTTTCATCTATTGCTAATGCTTCTTTATAATATTTTAAAGCAAGTGTGGAGTTTCCTTTATAGTTATATAAAACACCCAAAGCATTTTTACATCCCGCTATACTTTTTATGTCGTTTATTGAATTATAAAGCTTTATTGCTTTTTCATAATTTTCAATAGCTACTTTAAAATCAGCTTGCTCCATATAAACAATCCCTTTCATATAAAAGCTACGTGCTTTTCCTTTTACTGATTGTATTTCATCAGCTAATTTACCTGCTTGCTCAGCATAAGCTATTGCTTGAGGTGGGTTATTTCGATAATGATAATACGCTAAGTGATTAAGAATTTTTACACGAACAGTATCTTTTTTCAAATACGTATTCAATTCTTTTTTTAAACTATCTATCTTTTTATTTTGAGCTTGCATACTTCCTATAAAAAATAAAAAGCTAAGTAGACAAAGAATGCATTTATTTATAGGACTCATAGAATCTATTTGTTTTTGTTTCTTTTAAGAGAATAATAAGTGCTAAATCTACAATTTTTTAGTTTATGACAACATCTATACTAATTAATTAAATTTTTCTTTCAAAATACAACTTTCCATTACTCCTTTCTTAATGGTTACTCCCAATAAACTAATGGTTATCCCTAATAAATAGACAAGGGTAATTACTTATTTCTTTTCATATACTTTTTATATAAGTTTACTATATGTTATTAAGATTTGTAGGGAATTCTTAATAAGAATAAGTCAGCTAGTTTTTAAATAAACTAGCTTTCTTTTGTAAATCAATAACTGCACTTATTTTTATATTTTTTATTAAAATATTATGTATAAGAAAAACCTTGAATAAAATTTTTTAAAAATATTTTTATAGATCATCAGATTGAACTTTTTTATACTCTTCTATTATTTTATCATTTGAATGATAGCTCCCTAATCTTACAGTATCCAATTCTTTGTTTCTATATATTCCTTTTGTTTTGAATAAATTTAAATCATCTCTCAATGATAATTTTACAACAAACAAAGTTATAACTGCAGGGAATAACCCTTTGAAAAGGTTAAAACCTAACCAACCCCAATCGATTAATTGGGTTTTACTTACTGCTTTAAACATCAATTCGCCATAAGGTTGTGAATCAAAGAAAAATGTATTCACTAAGTTTATACCTAAATGAAACCCTAACCCTAACATAATAGATTTTGTTTTATGAAATGTGTAAGCCCAAACATAGCCCGTAAACCCAGTTATCAGAATAACGTATAGTATAGGGATAATTCTTGCCTCTGTCATACCATATGAGAATACATGGTACACACCGAAGCAGAATGCAGAAATTAAAAGTCCCAAATTAACACCTAACTTATCAATTAATATATAAAGTATTGCTCCTCTGAATACTAAATCTTCTGTTAAAGCAGACTTAAGATGGTAAACAAAAGCATCAAGAATTACTTGATAGTTAATACTTGATTGTAATTTCCAATCTATATCCAAAACAATAGTTTCAATATAGATATTCAATAAAGTAATGATTATAACAAATACCAGCCCAATTATAAACTGAATAGCTCGTTTAGTAGTAGGTACAATACCTATAGCTTTAATGTTCTTATTCAGAACAAGATATAAAAGTCCCCAAGAGACTATTATTATTACTAATAACCCTAACATATTATACTATTAAAAAAATAAAGTTCTAGGCCAATTTTGGCTTTAAAAATGGAATTGAAAATGGGTAATAACAAGTTGCAGAGTTTAAAGCAGACATTGTATTTTTTAAACTAAAAATTATCCCAAAAAGAAATACAGCACCAGTACCAAAAAAGTTAACACCTGGAAAAGGAAAAAACAATAGCAACGATATAATTATTAACAAATTTATTGTGCAATGAAAATTAAAAACTGCTCTACCATGTGCATCATATATTTTATTATCTTCTGCTTTACTTATCCAAATAAACAATGGAAACAAAATATTTGCAAATGGAAAAATTAAGCCAAAAAAAGGTGATGCGTGTAACAACAACATCCATTTACGCTGTATTGTTTCTTCTTTTGGGTTATCAAGAACTAATAAATCATCAACTTCAACACTCAATCCGCTTGCTAATAATTTTACAGTTTGTAAATGTGGTTGAACATCACCTTTCTCAATACGTTGTATTGTTCGAATACCAACTGTAGTTTTATCAGATAGTTCTTCTTGTGTAAGTCCATTTAACTTTCGCTGATAGATTAAATTTTCGCTAATTGATTTTGTTTTCATTTTCTATGTTTTGCTTTGGGCAAATCTAGCGTGTTTCTATGGTAATTAGCACGTCATTTGAATGTCACCTATATGTCATCTTCAGTAAATATAGGGGTTTCAAAATCAAATAGCATTACTTCATTAAACTCTTAAAAAAAATTAGAGAAACGCTAATTGCAGATAACACTATATTTTTCAATCATTATAAATAGGATTTATATAGTAATCAATTCTAAATTCATATTCCTTTTTTTTTATTTCGTTACTAATTTACATTTCACTTAGAGTTAACTTACCACTCATCTACACATAATTCCAATTCATCAAATACTTCACTATACTATTGCTACCTTAAAGTATATTTACAGTATAGT
>JBELFC010000135.1:0-8834 GCA_042093175.1 Tenacibaculum sp.
GACAGCGTGTGCTGGTACTTGGGCTAAAAGCAGCAATGCTTACCGTTGGAGTCACCGTTAAAGTAACTTCACTTGAAGTAACACTTTCGCAAACATTTGTTGTACTTGTTACTATTAATCTATATTTATTTGTAGAAGCACTTATAAGTGGGTTCGTTAATGTTAATGCAGCTGTCGTTGCATTACTATATATACCTCCATTACTAACTGTATTCCAAGCTCCAGTTCCTCCTACTTGCTCTTCCCATTTGTATATTAACCCAGTAGTTGTTCCGGTACTACCACTGTAATCTGGATTAGTCCCTGGCGCAGTTCCTGTAAATGTAGTTGTATTCAATGAAGAAGCTACGGTTGTAAATGTAGCATTACTTCCTAAACATATAGTACTACTTGTGGGCTCAGTATCAATTTGTATTTTTGTTGCAATTACTTCATTTCCAGTTACACCTTGTCCCTGATCTCCTCCTACATCAGCAGCACCTCCTGAATTGACTAAATTCGGAACACCACTTCCATCTATTCCTCCTTGGCTTGCTATATTTATTCTTCCATTACCATCTAATTGGCTTGCTAAAACATTCTCATTTGCCTCAATAGCATCAAAACAATTATCATTATCACTATCTAAATCTAAATGATTCGGTATTCCATCACTATCACTATCTAAAAATCCTCCACAAATTAAACCTAAGTTAATGGGAGATTTAGTATTTCCAGATTTCAAATCAAACTTTAAAGAAGTAGTAGTTGTCTTTATTTCCCATGCTTCAGAAGCAGATGTTGCTCCTAAGGCATCAAAATTCAAGACTCCTCCAGAATTAGAATTTACTGTTAAATCATTATTAGGGTCAGCAACAGTATAAGTACCTGTAGATGTCAATTCCCATGTATCCCCTGCATCAAAATTTCCAGTAATTCCTATTTCATGCTTTATAGAAACTGTTACTGGTGAAGAAAAAGTAAAAGTAGCAGTTCCTCCTTGCGTCATTAAAATATCTCCGTTAGCATTACCTTCATCTACTGTACCAGTTGTAGCGATAGTTACATTAATTATTTTTTGAGTTTCTTCATCATAATAACTCCCTGTAGTTAATGTAGAACCAATGCCTGTTAAATTCATAGGTGAGCCTGCACATCCTAATGATTCATCTGTATCTAAAATACCATCATTATCATCATCTAAATCAACTCTATCCGCTTTCCCATCACTATCAGCATCTGTTCCTGAGCCATTAATTGTAATTATTAAATTAGCTGTATCTGTAGAAACTCCATCAGAAATTTCATAAACAAAAGTATCAGTTAGAGTTTGGCCAACAAGTAAAGCAGCCACAGCTGGGTTTGTTGTATCAACAATATATTCATAACTACCATCAGCATTAACAACAATTGTTCCGTATGTTCCAGCATAAGAAGTTCCTAAATTTGCAGCACTTACATTTCCTAATGTTGTTCCAATTTTTAAAACCAAAACTGAACTAGCTCCTTGCCAATAAATATCCGAAACCCCAGCTATTTGACCTCCTTGATCTGCATCAGTAGCATTAGGTCCATAATTATAACTTAACTTAAGCTGATTAATAGGTTCTTCGAAAAATACATTTACATTACCTGTTGCATCAGCTTCAATTGCGCTACCAATACCATAAAAAGTATTATTTCCTGCATCAACAACACCTCCTGTAGTTACATATTTATATGTAGAATTTAAACCATTTAAAGTTCCTTCTATTTTAATTTGATCTTGCCAAGTACTCCCTTGAGAAAAATCAATATCCACTAATAAAAAACCAAGATTATAGACTGGTTGATCAAAATTAATAGTTAAAACAGTATCATCTGTGGGATTTGTTGTTCCATCAATATTATACAATAAATACCCTGTATGCCCACCATTAGTTGTATAAACTACCGTTTGATTAAACGATGTCCCAAAACCTCCAGTATCAGCAGTTACAAATGAAACCCCTACCCCATCAACAGTTTTAGATTTTCCATGAACGGTTTCTCCACTAGTAAAATTACTTTCCCATACTAATGTTGACAATCCCCTATCAACAGCATCAGCTCCACCAGCACCAATATCTGTAATAACATTCCCTGTAGCACTTGCATCTACAAAAGCCGTTAAGGAATCTGTATTATCAATTGCATCAGGTGCTTCATCTACCCCATTAATCGTAACCGTTAAATAACCATAGTCTTTAATACCTATAGTATCTTCAATAGTATATGATATAATATCATGTAACGTTTCTCCATTTCTTAATCCAGTTACAGATGCACTCGTTTCATCTACATCATATACGTAACTACCATTTGACTGTATAGTTATAGTACCATATAATGTGGTATATGTATTACCAACTTTAGCTGGATACACATCAACCTCCGAAACAGAGATAGCTGTAGCTCCAGAATCATTGGTTCCATCTGTTAATACGTTTCCTGTTATAGTTGTAGTTGAATTAGCAGCAACAGAATTAACATCATCAACAGCTACAGGTGGAGTTGTAAAAACTCTTATTGTTGTAGTTGCATTTGCTGTAGCTCCATTAGTATCTGTGATAACTACATTCATTGTACGAATTCCATCTGTATATGGACTTGCTAAATCTCCATAATACAATGTTGCCAAAAATGTTTGAAAATCAGCATTTGATATCGGATTCCCTGAAGTTTCTGTTACACTAAAAGTTGTACTGGTAGTTTGAGTTACTCTAATTGTTGAACCTCCTATTGGATAATCAAACGGACCGGAAACTGGTGTTTGAAACCATAATAAGTCAAATCCTGGCCTATTAATTGCAAACAACTCACCAAAAGAAGTATCTACAACACCTGTAAAACTTATTGTTGCACTTGCTATTCCTGCATCTGATGTTACTTGAGGACTAACCGATAAAGGATAGACATTAGAAGTCGTTGGTTGAATTTGAAAATCATAATTATTTCCTGTTGTTATTCCATTTAAATCTAATGTTGGTGTAGCCATCATCATTGAAAACATAAAAGATGGTGTTTTTTTACTAACACTACTTCTACTCATTAACGTGTTAAACTCAGAATCTCTGAGAACTAAAAAAGAGGTATTATCTTCAGAATTTTTAGCTGGCTTTAAATTCAATATTTTTCCTTCTTGTGAAAAAACACATTGAAAGGTAATAAGCATGCTAAATAATATATTTAAACATGTGGCTTTTGTACTGCCATAGTAGTAACTTCTCTTCATAATCTGGGGGACTAAAAAAGTTTTAAAAAATTTATATTACATACTTTCTTTAGTAAGTAATATTATATGTTGTGTAGTAGTAAAACTCAGTGCTCAACTTTAAAAAAGTAAAACTTATAGTAAATAATTTATTAGGCAACATTACCCGTAAAATTAAAAAACGTAGTAGTAGTAGTAGTAGTAGTAGTAGTAGTAGTAGTAGTAGTAGTAGTTCTTACATGTTAAAAAACATTATACTATTTCTATAATTTAATGTTTTGACATTAACAATTATAGAATACACTATCCTTTGAAACTAAAGCTGTAGTAATTAGGCTTAATTGTTTCACTTTTGCATAAAAAAAATCAAATTTGTGTTTTTATAATGTAGTTAGCTGATAGCATAAAATACAAATGTTTTTAAGCTAGCTATATAAAATTGATCTTCCCCACGCATAAACAAGAATTTTTCATAAAAAAACTCTTGTTTTTTAATATCATCTCTGCTAATATAATAAAAATCAATATTTATTAACATATTTTTATGAAAAAAAACAATTCTTTCTAAAAACCTTTTTGTTTTTTTATTTCATCATAAGCTTTTTGAACTTTCTGAAATTTTTGCTTACCTATTTTAACATGTTCTTCTCCTAAGCCTATTAATTTATCTGGATGGTATTTTTTCACCATTTTTCTGTAAGCCTTTTTAATTTCAGCTTCAGAGGCTGTTTTTGATATCTCTAAAATTTTATAAGAACTTTCAGATTCTGAAATAAACATCGCTTTAATAGAACTATAATCACGTTCATTAATATATAAGTAATACGCTATTTTTTTTATAGCTTCTTCTTCAGAAATATCAATATTACCATCTGCATTTGCTATACCAAACAAAAAATGCAATAATTGTAAGCGAGATGAATGCGACATATACTGTCTGATTTGTAAACAAACCTGTCGTGTAGAAATTTCTCTTTTTACAATTCCATTAAATAATTTAAATGCATGATTAGCCCTTGTTTTCCCGTACAATTTTACAAAGTATTGCCTAACATAATCTAACTCCCTCTGGTCTATTTTCCCGTCAGATTTAATCACTATTGAGGCTAATATTAATAAACTAATTTCAAAATCTCCAGATTGAACATATTGACTTTCTTCATTTTGATGTCCTTTGTACTCTCGTTCTTCTTCTTTTAAATCATCAACAGAAACTCCATCAATAAAGCTACCAACTACAAAACCTATTATTGCACCTATTGGACCTCCTAACGTAAATCCAGCTCCCGCACCTAACCATTTGGCAAATTTCCCCATGTAAATATTTTTAATCAAATATAAACACTCTTTGGTTAAACTTGAAACCTTTTTTATTCTTATGAATGATAACTTTAGTAACTTTAAAAAAACTACACTCCTTTTTTAAAATTTTGCTTCAATTGTATAAAAGAGGTATCTTTGTATAAAATTTTATTTATGTACCCAGAAGAATTAGTAAAACCTATGCGTGATGAATTAATCAACGCTGGTTTTGACGCTTTATATACTGCTGAAGATGTTGATAATGCTTTAGCAAAAGAAGGAACAACTTTAGTAATGGTAAACTCAGTTTGTGGTTGTGCTGCAGGTACTGCAAGACCTGGTGCTATTGCTTCTTTAGGAGCAGATAAAAGCCCAAATCATTTAACAACTGTTTTTGCAGGTGTTGAAAAAGAATCTACTGCCAAAGCTAGAGAGCACATGATTCCTTTTCCTCCTTCATCTCCTGCTATTGCATTATTTAAAGATGGTCAATTAGTTCATATATTAGAACGCCATCATATTGAAGGTAGATCAGCACAAGCTATAGCTCAAAATTTAGCTGCAGCTTATGAAGAATTTTGTTAGATTTTAGTTGAAAATATTTTTTTAACAAAACAATAAAAAGCAAAAACCACTCAAATGAGTGGTTTTTTTTATAATTTTACCTCTTACACATTACAAATCATGACAAAGAAATTTAAAATTGATGGTATAGATAAAATAATTATAAAAAGATTAGTTCAAGATGCTAGAACTCCAGTTTTAAGTATTGCTCGTGAAGTTGGAATTTCTGGTGCTGCTATTCATCAAAGGTTAAGAAAATTAGAAGATTCAGATTTAATCGATGGTTATAAAATGGTATTAAACCCAAAAACTTTAGGGTATACCACCACTGCTTTTGTGGGGGTGTTTTTAGATGCTTCTAGTTTATATTCATCAGCAATTAAAAGATTAAAAGAGATTCCTGAAATTGTTGAAAGTCACTACACCACAGGAAACTATGCTGTTTTCATAAAAATAATGTGTAAAAACAATGAAGATTTAATGCATTTATTAAACAAAGATATCCAAACAATAAAAGGAGTTTCAAGAACTGAAACTTTTATCTCTTTAGACCAACAAATTAACCGACAAATTAAAATTTAATATTAAAAAATGAACGATTTTGTTTTATATTTTGAAATGGGCTTATTCCATGTTTTAGACATAAAAGCCTATGATCACATTCTGTTTTTAATTGTTTTAGCTGTTGTATATCAATTTAAGCAATGGAAAAAAGTTTTATGGTTAATTACTTTATTTACTGTTGGACACTCAATTACTTTAGCTCTTTCTGCATATGGTATTATAAATGTACGAGCTGATTTAGTTGAATTTTTAATCCCTCTAACAATATTCATTACAGGATTAATGAATGTATTAACGGCTAAAAAGGCTTCTATAGGCAAGGAAAATCAAAATTTATTTTTCGCATTATTTTTTGGATTAATTCATGGTCTTGGTTTTTCAAATTATTTTAAAATCATGATTGGAAAATCTAGTGACAAACTGGTTCCTTTATTAGAATTTGCTCTAGGAGTTGAAGTTGCGCAAGTAATAATAGTTTTAGCAATACTATTAATAGGTTCTTTATCACAAAGTGTACTAGGTGTAAATCGCCGTGATTGGATACTTGTTGTTTCTTCTATAGTTATTGGTTTTGCTTTTCAAATGATGATTAATCGTGTTTTTTGGTAAAAATTAACAATACTAAATTATAATTCTAACTAAATTAGCTTTTTATCTAAATTTTTAGATCTTGAATAAAAAACAACGTAAATACGATATTGCTTACTTAAAGATGGCGCATGAATGGGGACAGTTATCTCATTGTAAAAGAAAAAAAGTAGGTGCTCTTATTGTTAAAGACCGAATGATTATTTCTGACGGTTATAATGGTACCCCTTCTGGCTTTGAAAATTATTGTGAAGATGATGAAGGGTATACTAAATGGTACGTTTTACATGCTGAAGCCAATGCTATTTTAAAAGTTGCAGCTTCTACTCAATCATGTACCGGTGCAACTTTATACATAACATTATCTCCTTGCCAACAGTGTAGTAAACTTATACATCAAGCTGGTATTAAACGTGTTGTTTATACCGATGCTTATAAAGATCGTTCTGGATTGGATTTTTTAGAAAAAGCAGGAGTAGAACTGACACATTTACCAAATGAATAAAAACAATTTACCTATATATTTTTCAATAGCTGTTGTTTTCGGTATACTTATCGGAACATTTTTTAGTAAAGGAAACTCAAACATTATTGGAAAAAACTCATCTAATGAGCGTAAAATCAAAAGACTTATTGATTACATTCAAAGTGATTATGTTGACAATGTAAATACAGACAAACTATTAGATGGTGCCATTGCTGAAATGCTAGGGAAATTAGACCCACACTCAGTATATATTCCTAAAGAAAACTTACAATTAGTAACCGAAAATATGCAAGGTAACTTTGTAGGTATTGGTGTTCAATTTAGAATGGATGAAGACACAATTACTGTAATTGAACCTATAAAAGGTGGTCCTAGTATAAAAAAAGGCATTAAAGCTGGTGATAGAATTTTATTAGCAGACAATGATACTTTATATGGTAAAAACTTAAAATCTGCACAAATACTAAAAAAACTAAAAGGGAAGCCAAATACCAATGTTGATTTACAAATTTATAGAAAAACTAATGACAGTACTTTTAATACTATCATTACACGCGGTAAAGTAAATATTAAGAGTGTTGATGTAGCTTACATGGTAAATGAAACTATTGGCTACATTAAATTAGATCGTTTTGCTCGTAATACCTACAAAGAATTTAAAACTTCTTTAGAAAACTTATTAAAAGAAGGAATGACGAGTTTAGTTTTAGATTTACGTGGTAATGGTGGTGGATTTATTGACATAGCTAATAAGATTGTAGATGAATTTTTGGAAGATGACAAACTGATAGTATACACTAAAAATAATAAAGGAGACATTAATAAATCTTTTGCTACTGAAAAAGGTGCTTTTGAAAATGGAAACTTATATGTATTAATAGATGAAAATTCAGCCTCGGCTTCTGAAATTGTAGCTGGTGCTTTACAAGACAATGATAAAGGTATCATTATTGGTCGCAGATCATTTGGTAAAGGGTTGGTACAACAAGAAATGGATTTAGGAGACGGTTCAGCAGTTAGATTAACAACAGCGCGTTACTACACTCCTACTGGACGTTCAATACAGAAGCCTTATAAGAAGGATAAAAAATCTACTGATTACAGAAGTGATATCCAAAACAGATATACCAATGGAGAATTATTTGACAAGGATAGTATAAAAACAGTTGATAGCTTACAATTTAAAACCCCAAAAGGTAAAATTGTTTATGGTGGAGGTGGTATTATTCCTGATATGTTTGTAGCTGTTGATACTACAGCTTATTTACCAACAATCTTTTTTAGACCTTTAAATAATTTTGCATTTGAATATGTTGATGGAAATCGTAAAAAATTATCAAAATTATCAATAGACGATTTTATCAAAAACTTTAATAAGGATAAAAAAATATCTAATACTTTTTTAGCTAAGCTTAAAGATTATACAGTTTCGGAAAGAACAAAGAAACAATTAGAAAAAAATCTAAAAATATTAATTGCAAGAGATTTATATAATGATGAAGGTTTATATAAACTAAATCAGCAAAATGATAAAATGATTCAAAAAGTTTTAGAAATTGAAGCTAAAAAATAGTCATTAAAAACTACATAAAAACACTCTTTAAAAAAACTAACAATAGCTGGATTATTGTTAGTTTTTTTAGTTAAAAGACTAAAACTAGAATTTTTAGTTTTTAAATTTCACTCTTTTTTTTATTTTATATTATCGAAAATTTTTGAATGCATTTTCTAACTATTTTACACACTCCTTTAATTAACAAGTTTTTATAGGATATTTACGCTTAAATCCTCACTTTTATAAAATGTTAAAAAAACAGCAAACTACGGGAAAACCCTTAGATTTACACTAGGGGTATTGGGTATTGTTTTTCATAAAAAAACGCTGTAAGTTTGAAAAAGCATTATTTGCTATAACAGACTAATAATCAATACAAAACACTTCTTTTAAACAATCAATTACTACTATATTTACACTAGTATTAACTTTAAAATAGTGTAAAATGAAAAACTTAAGAACAATTTTAGCAGTAGTATTTTGTATGGTAGTATTAACTAGTTGTACGGATAATTCTTTAGAGGAAATTGAGCAAAATGAAAGACAAAATAACATCCAACTCA
>JBELFC010000136.1:0-8802 GCA_042093175.1 Tenacibaculum sp.
TCTGGATTAACAATGTTGCCTTCAGATGAGGTTAAGCCTTTCAGAGTAGCAGAATCTCCTGTACAATTTGAGTGTAAAGTAACAGACATAATTTACACAGGAAACGAAGGAGGAGCAGGTAATTTAATAGTATGTGAGGTTGTTAAATTGCATATAAATGAAAGTGTTTTAGATGAAAATGGAGGTATAGATCAACATAAAATTGACCTAGTAGCCAGAGCCGGAGGTAATTACTATACAAGAGCCAAAGATGGTTTCTTTGAAATACCAAAACCTATAGCAACTTTAGGTATAGGTGTAGATAAAATACCATTTGAAATTAGAAATAGTACTGTATTAACTGGGAATAATTTAGGTATGTTAGGTAATGTAGAACAGTTGCCAACAGCTGAAGATGTTAATAACTTTGCTAAAGAACATCCACAATTAGTTGGGGTATCTGAAGAAAAAAAACATATTTTTGCACAAGAGTATTTAGATAATAATGAAGTAGAGAGTGCTTGGAAAGTACTTTTAATTAAATAAACAGTAATGGAAGTAATTGGTAAAATTAAATTAATTAACGAAACGCAAACCTTTGGAAGTAATGGTTTTAGAAAGCGTGACATAGTAGTGACTACTGATGAGCAGTATCCACAAATGATTTTGATTGAATTTATTCAAGATAAATGTGATTTGTTAAATAGCTACCAAGTTGGACAAGATGTTAAAGTATCTATTAATTTAAGAGGTAGAGAGTGGATTAATCCACAAGGTGAGGCAAAGTATTTCAACTCTGTACAAGGATGGAGAATTGAAAATTTAGCACAAGCTGCACCTCAAAATGTACCACCAGCTGATCAGTTTGCACCAGCACCAGATTTGTCTGATAACGAACCAGATGATTTACCTTTTTAAGCAAAAAAGTTATATCTATAAAAAAAGACCTATGAGTAGTATGTATTCATAGGTCTTTTTTTTGTTATAAATTTTCATGACTTTTTTCTAATAAAATTATTGATCTAGTTTTACGAATTATTTTTTTATTTAATTCTAAAGCTTTTAATCCTCTAGAAATTGCTTCTCTTGAAAAATTTAAATCTTCTGATATTTCTAATAAAGGAGTTTTAATTTCATTTTTATTGTACAGTTTTGATTTAGTTTTGATATAGTTAAATAAATTGTTTTCTAATGATTGATTACTGATTTCTTGCATTTTATTAACAATTGACATGTAATGATATTGAAAAGAACTAATCATGAAATCACGTAATTCAATATACGTATTTGTCCATTCTAAAAATAAATTATTAGGAATTCTTAAAATAGAAATATCCTCAACAACAATACTACATATTTCATCTGTAGGTATATTAGGAGAGTTTGTATAATTCATAATTTTTGAATTACTACTTTCTATATAATAGAGAAGCGTTCTTTTATTATGATGATTTATAGATATCTTAACGATACCTGTTAATAAAATACAAACTCCGTTATTGAATTCATCACAGTTTTGTAATAAATCTCCTTTTTTATAATGTAATATCTTTCCATAAGTTTCAAATAGTTTAATTACCTCTTTAGAGAACGGTAAATCTTTTAGCATATATTTAGTTTGGTTAAATTAGATTGCTTTTAAAATTCAATTAAGTAAAAAAGGTAGTAGGCTTTTTTAGACACTGGCATAGTGTCTTTTTAATAGGTAGTATGTGATATTGTGTTATTATACAACTAATTGTATGGACCTGGGTTTACCAATAACTCTATGTTGGTCTTCTAAACGTTTAATGGCTCTAGAAATAGATGAAAGTGGCACCTTTAAGTCTAATGATATCTCTGATCTTGAAATGCGAATATCTTTTTCCTTGTAAATTTCAGATTTGTTTTCGAGATAATAAAACAAACGATTTTCTAATGAATGAGTTAGTAAGTTTTTTATTCTAGAAAACATAGTGCTAATATTATATTCACTAGAGTTAATTATAGATTTTTTAAATGATAAACATTCTGTTTGCCATTGAGCTATTAGTTCATTTGGAATCCATAGTAGTGTACTGTCTTCAATTGCAGTAATTGATATTGGAGCAGCAAAGGTTTTCGTCATATTCATTAAAGCAATGAAAGGGTTTTTTTGAGGATAAATATGATATAGAAGTAAGGAGTTGTTTTCTTGATCTAAATGAGCTTTTAGCACTCCTTTTATAACAATAGCTGTGCTGTCAATTGGCACATCTTTTAATAAAATAGGATCGCCAGAAACATATTTTTTTTGGATAGCTTGAGATTCAATTAATCTAGCTATTGATTTTTTACAATTAATGAGGGACTCTAAAATCATTATAAATTATTTTAAAATTAATTATTACATAAATCTTTAAGCTGTTACTGAGTAGTAAAATATAAAGTGTACTTACATTTTTTTAAACAATTCAAAAAAAGAAAACCCTATTTGTTTCTGATATAAAAAATTTATAAAGTATAAAAATTTCTTATGATAAGTCTTGCTTTGTAGTATTTACAGTAGGTGCGACTAATTTGTTGAAAATGAATAATGTGTTTTCTTATTATTAGTTTTTTTTAAAGAAAATAAGTAAGTCAAGGTACAAATTTATTAAAAAGTGTTAAATAAATGTTAAAGAAAAAAGTTAAAAAAGTTTTTTTTACTTCATTTAACATTTAAATAATAATGAAAAAGACTTGAATTAAACTATAAGAAACATAGTATTCCTAATGCTTCAAGAGAATAAATCAATTAAAAATTAAATAATGAAATGTGATGTATGTCAAATATTGATGTATGTGAAATAGTGACTCTTGTAAAATAGAATGATTCTTCTTACTTCAATTTTGTGGACTTATAAATAGTTAAAAAACAATCATAACCATAAAAGAAGTATACATGAAAAAAACAATTTTAATAATAATTGCATTAATATTTATTAGCTATAATTTAAGAGCGCAAGTAAGTGTAACTGCAGGTTATAGTATTAGAGTAGATAATAACAATAATGATCCTGGTGTAGATTATTTTAGGATTTTTCAAGGAAAAGGAAATGACCCTTTCTTTAGAGGTTCAAATCAGTATGTGAAATTTAAGGCTGATGAAATACTCCATTATGCTAATGATAGATTCTATTTGATGTCTGCAAAAGACGTAGAAATGCGAATTGGAGATCATAGAAATACAAATGCGGTTTTTAAAGTTCAAATTGGGCATGATCAAAAAAATCAGGTTTTTAAAACTTCACTAAGCGAATCAGTTTTTCATACCAATTCATTTAAGTTATTTGGTTATAAGAAAACGAATAGTTTTTTTAATGTTAATGAAGGAACCTTTAATTCAAACCAAAGTGCATCGTTTAATATTCATATTGATACAAACAGTAATGATCCTAATGTAGATACTTTTAAAATATTTCAAGGAACACAAAAAAGTAAAATACTTGATGTAGGAATAAGTTATACTAAATTATTTTCAAGAAATTTTATTTCTGAAAACGATGGAGGGTTTGTAGTAAACATTGATAAAAATAACAATTCACAAGTAGATAAATTCAAAGTACTATACGGTAGAGAAAAGAGTGAAGTTTTAGTAGCAGGAAAAGATGATGTTACTGTTCATAGAAAACTTATAACTCAAAAGAACATTGAAACAAAAAATATAAAGGCACAAGACATTATAGCTAATAATGTGGTATTAAATGTTGGCTCATTTCCTGATTATGTTTTTTCAGAAGACTATGAGTTAATGCCTTTAAAAGAAGTAGCTACTTATATAAAAAAAAATAAACACTTGCCTAACATGCCATCTGAAGCTGAAGTTTTGACTCATGGTATGGATGTAAAACAGATAAATACTGTTTTAGTAGAAAAAGTTGAAGAGCTTACACTGCACACTATTGCACAAGAGAAGAAGATAAATACACTTGTAGATGAATTAAAAGAAATGAAAGAGCATTCTGAAAAAATAATGAAAGCTCTTTCAAAAAAGCTGTTGAGTATAGAACAACAGAAAAATTAACCAAAATAATATAAAATGATAAAAAAAATTACAATAGCTGGCTTACTATTATTAGGCGTAAGTACAGTAAAAGCACAGCATGTTATACAAACAGTTAGAGGTATACATATAAAAGCAGATACAGATGCAAAAGGAGGTAACGAAGGAATTTCATTGTTTGCAGCAAATAAAGAACTAGCTTATTTTACTCCAGCTAATAATGTTCATTTAGTTAGAACCTTTTTTAAAAAAGAAACTATTTTTCAAGATTTAACTCGTTTTTATGGAGTTGCTCATTTTCATAGAGATGCTAATGTTTATGGTAATTTTAGTGTGTCGGGCAATAGTACATTTTCAAAGATAGGAATAGGAATTACACCACAAGAAGGAATACACCTTAGTGGTAGAAATATTAGAGTAGATGGAGGTGAGTTTCAAAGTCATGGACCAATAGTATTGCATCCAGATGTAGATAAAAATGGAGATGACAAAATTTCTTTTAGAAATAGTCAAAATGGAGAAATGGCATGGTTACAAGATGGAGTTTTCAATACTAGTAGAGGAGTTTTTAATACTAATATTACAACGGATAATGCTCAAATTCAACAAGGTACTTTTGGAAGTGTTTCTTATACAAAAAGTACAGGTAGACTTAATTTAGGTCATGGTAAAAATGATAAAATATCTTTTATAAATGGAGATAATAATGAAATGGCTAGTTTACAAAATGGAATTATGACTTTAGATAAGGTAGTGTTAAATATAGGATCATTTCCTGATTATGTTTTTTCTGAAGACTATGATTTAATGCCTTTAAAAGATGTAGCTACTTATATTAAAGAAAATAAGCATTTGCCAAATATGCCTTCTGAAAAAGAGGTAGTATCAAAAGGTATGGATGTGAAACAAATTAATACTATTCTGGTTGAAAAAGTTGAAGAGTTAACATTACATACCATAGCACAAGAAGAAAAAATAAATATTCTTTTAAGAGAATTACAAGCAATTAAAAGAGAACTTAAATTGAATCAAAAATAGTTTATAGATATGGGAAACAAATTTATTTTGTTCTTGTATCTATATGTTTTAGGTACAGGAATAATGATGGCTCAAGATATAGAGCTATTCAGGTTTACTAATGCAAGTATAGTTAGTGGAAATGAAATGATACTACATCATAATTATTCTGATAACTCAGTAAGTTTAATTAAGAAATCGAGCTCAAAGCTTAATGAAAAAGATGGCTTTTTACAATCTTTTATATTAAAGCGCTTAGAAAGTGGAAAAGTATTAATAGCGTCAGCTAAAGAAAAAAAATACTTTTTACACTATAACCCTACGTCTAATAAAGTTAGTTTTTTAACGATTCAAGATTCTAAAAAGTTAAATAACTATACTTGGCAAGTTCAATTTGCAGGAAAAGGAAAAGTATTGATTTCACCTTTAAATAACTTAGATAAAGGATTGGTAAAAAGAGATAATAATGCAATAGAAGTTGATGCTTTTAAATCTTCTGAAAATGAATTATTAACCAATGGTAAAAAAGTAGGAGATCAATACAGATTTATGATAGAGAAAATAGCTAACGTACTTTAAAATATTAATAATGAGAAAAAATAAAATTATAGGTTATTTTTTAATAGCCCTATTAAGTTCTTTTTCTTTTGTTCATGCACAACAATCGTATGATTTAGCAGTGTTACAAATACAAAGTAAAGGAAAATATAGTAGAGTTTTTAATACACAAACGAATTTAAACAGTTTATTAAGCAAAGGAATAACGAATAAGGCAACAGTTGAGTTTTGGGCAATGCATAATACAGCAAGTTCAGGTAATTCAGAGGCTGTAAATTGGGAGCTTTCAAATTTGAAAATAGGAAGTGAAGAGTTTAAATTAAGTATCCAAGAAAATAAAGTTTCTTTAAAAATAGGAGTAAGTGAGCAAGTTGAAAACTTGTTGCTTAATAACAAATTATTTAAAAATACATGGCATCATTATGCTTTTTCAATAGATAAAAGTGCCAATGAATTACGGTTGTATATTGATGGAAATGAGCATTTTTTTAAAAAGATTTCCAATTTTAATGTAGATAAAATATATTTTTCAAGTGATAAAAAAACGGACTTGTTTTTAGCTGAATATAGAGGTTGGTCAACAGCAAAGAAAAAAAAGCAAATCAAAGAGCAGCAATATCGTACTTTTTATAAAGAAGCAAAAAATTCATTATTAGAACAAAAAAATAATGGGTTAGAAATAGTATATACTAATACAAATTATAAAAATGAAGACTTCTTTGGTGGTGATGTATTAACATCTATTTCTTGGCAAAATTTATTATATGAATATTTTCCTGATGAAAACTTAATAAAAGAAGCTGAGTTTTCTTCAAAATTAAAATCTAATAATATTAGTAATATTAGTTCAGAAATTCAACATCCAGTATTAAACTTGAATAAAATTATTGTAAGAGCGAGTGATGGAGATGGTGTTGATAATCCTTTACTATCAGGAAGTAATGGCATATATATAGAATGGCAACACGTTAAAAATGTTGATGAATATGTTATAAAAAGAAGAAATTTACGTGCTGGTACTATAAGTTCGGTAGTACATACAATGAAAGATACAAAAACAAAAAATCCTTCAGAATCATTGTTTTATGTTGATAAAGGAATTTTGCCAAACGAGTTGTATGAATACACTATTGAAGCAAAGCATAATGGAGCAACTACCTTGACAGGAAAAGATGTTGGCTTTGTATTGCCAAATGGAAAGGTTAATGGGCTTATTGAAACGTCATCTAGTGTTGCTACTAAATTTGCAAAAGTAGAAGCTATTGCTTCAGGAAACATTAATCCAGGAGGTGCTTTAAAGTTTATTCAAGGTAAAAAGCCTTTATTAATAAAAAATATTGACGCCTTTAGAAAAGCAAATGGTGGTGCAACTTTTGAGTTTTGGTATAAAACTCCTACTATAACTGAAGGAGAGAATACAGTGCTTTCAATTGGAAATAGCGAGTTGATTTTACAAAAAAACAAAATACTTGTGAAGTTAAACGGCTCTACTTATGTTGCAGGAACAAGAAAGTCAGATACTAATTGGCATCATTATGCATTTACATTTAATGCATCTGGAGGAACTTTATTTGAAGATGGAACCCCTGTTTCTAATGGAAGTAGTGCTACTTTATTTGCGTTGAGTTTAAATAATGTAAATACATTTTCTTTAAACAAAATAACGAATGTTACGTATTATATAGATGAGGTTCGATTTTGGAATGCTCCTCGTACACCATTACAAATTAGTGAATATGCAAATCATATAATAGGAGGTAATGTTGAAAATTTATTTGCGTACTATCGTTTTGATTTTAATGATGCACATAAAGCATACAATTTTTCAACAAAAAGAAGAGGTGAGTATTTAATTGAAAGTGAAAGTGTATTAGAGCATTTGTCAGCAAACGAACAACCAAAAATAACGTATGCTACTTATACAAATGAAACGGGTAATTATGAATTTACTTCATTAAGTTCAGGAATACAGGGTGTTACTAATAATGACAATAAGTTTGAGTATACAATAAAACCATCAAAACCTAGGTTTGAGTTTTTACCTAAAATGAAACAGGCTAATATACCTAGAAAATTAAATGGGGCGGAGGTAGTAAATGTGAATTTTACTGATGTTTCTAGTTTACCAATAACAGGTGTTATTTCTTACAAAGTAGGAGATGAATTATATCCTGTACTTAGGGGTACAGCTTTAAAAGTTGATGGCTCAATCGTACAAAGTAATGAAGATAGTAAGGTAACTACTGATAATACTGGTACTTATGCAATTAAAACAGCTCCAGGTAAGCATATAATAACGCCTAATCCTATGCCATCACTAGCTAATGAAGAACGTTTAAATGAAGGAAGTTTACGATTTGATGGGAAAACAGGATATGCTCGTTCTATAAATTCTATTGCTAATAATGGAAATAGTTTTACCTGGTCTGGTTTTGTAAAACCGTATCTTAAAACTAGTAATGAAGATAATGTACCAGCTGTACAAACTATTTTACAATGGGGAAATTTATCTTTAAAGCTAATTAACAATACAACATTAAAAGTATATACAGGAACTCAAGAAAGGTTGTCAGAAAACTTACCAGCTAATAGCTTAGGACAGTTTTCTTTTTTTAGTATAAGTTTTGATAAAGAAAAGGGAACGATGTCACTTTATGTGAATGATAGAAGAAAAAATACTTCAATAAACACCTTAGAAATAGCGAGTAATTTAATAGTAGGTAGCGAAGAAGAATCTAATACATTTAAAAACTTTTCAAAATCACATATTGATTTATTAGAATACAGAGCGGCGTCACTCCTAGAAGATGAAATAGCTAAATTAAAACAAGGAAAGTATTTAACTACTGAACAATCAAAGTTACAATTATCATATAGTTTTGATCAAAAATATGGAACAAAAGCAATTAATACAGTTATTGATGGGGTAAATAATAATTATTTACAATTTGAAGGAGGCTGTAGTTTTGATAATACATCACATAAACAATATGTCAGAGAAATTCAGTACACCTATAAAGCAACTAATTCTAAATTTAATCCAACAGGAAATCATTATGAAGTAGTATTAGAAGAGCCATTGCAAAATGTAAATTTTGAAAATATAACTAGACGTAGTTTTATAGGTAATATTGTAGTGCCTTGTAATAATAGTGTTGGGGCATGGACTGGAAAAATAATTCGAACAGATATTGAATTTCCAAAGTTTGAAAAAACAATTAGTTCTGCTGATTTTAATAATGATA
>JBELFC010000137.1:0-4064 GCA_042093175.1 Tenacibaculum sp.
ACCAGCAGCAGTAAAAGAAGGTGTATCTAAAGATGAGGCTGAAGGTCTTAAAAAGTCTTTAGAAGAAGCTGGAGCTGAAGTAGAGCTTAAGTAATATCTTTCCCGATATATAATCGGGATAAACAATAAAGGTTTAGGTACTGAAAACTTATGTTTTTGGTCCTAAACCATTTTGTGTATATATTCGTTCTTTATCTTATCACATAATCTAAATTTGTGATTTTACGATAATAATAAACTGATTAACAGTCGGTTGTTGCAATAAAAATTGCATTATTGAAACATTAAGTTTCAAAAAATATATTTTTAATTTAAAAATAGTATCTCTTTTGGCAACGATAAACACTACTGAAAGAATTAACTTCGCATCATCAAAATTAGGAGCAGATTATCCTGATTTTCTTGATATTCAGGTAAAATCTTTTCAAGACTTTTTCCAACTGCAAACTAAAGCAGAACAGCGAGGTAATGAAGGTTTATATAAAACTTTCATGGACAACTTTCCGATTACTGATACCCGTAATCAATTTGTATTAGAATTTTTAGACTATTTTGTTGACCCGCCTAGGTATAGCATTCAAGAATGTATTGAGCGTGGTTTAACACATAGTGTACCTTTAAAAGCACGTTTAAAGTTATATTGTACTGATCCTGAACACGAAGATTTTGAAACTATTGTTCAAGATGTTTATTTAGGTACAATTCCTTATATGACAAATTCTGGAACGTTTATTATAAACGGAGCAGAACGTGTTGTGGTATCACAATTACACCGTTCACCAGGTGTATTTTTCGGTCAATCTTTCCATGCTAATGGAACCAAATTATACTCTGCAAGAGTTATTCCATTTAAAGGTTCTTGGATAGAATTTGCAACCGATATCAATCAAGTGATGTACGCTTATATTGATAGAAAGAAAAAATTACCAGTAACTACATTATTCAGAGCCATAGGTTTTGAAAGAGATAAAGATATTTTAGAAATTTTTGATTTAGCTGAAGAAATAAAAGTTTCTAAAGCTGGATTAAAAAAAGTATTAGGGCGAAAATTAGCGGCAAGAGTTTTAAAAACTTGGCATGAAGATTTTGTTGATGAAGATACAGGAGAGGTAGTATCTATTGAACGTAACGAAATAGTTTTTGACCGTGATACAATTTTAGAGAAAGAACATATTGATGAAATAATTGAAGCTGGAGCAAAAACTATCTTATTACATAAAGAAGATAATTTGCTTGCAGATTATGCCATCATTCATAATACATTACAAAAAGATCCTACGAATTCTGAAAAAGAAGCAGTAGAACATATTTATAGACAATTACGTAATGCTGAACCGCCAGATGAAGAAACTGCGAGAGGTATTATAGATAAATTGTTCTTCTCTGAACAACGTTATAGTTTAGGAGAAGTAGGACGTTTTAGAATGAATACTAAACTTGGTCTTAACGAAGCAATAGACCAAAAAGTATTAACTAAAACTGATATTATTACAATTATCAAATACTTAATTGAATTAATTAATTCAAAAGCAGAAGTAGATGATATTGATCACTTATCTAACCGTCGTGTTAGAACAGTAGGAGAGCAATTAGCTGGTCAGTTTGGAGTTGGTTTAGCTCGTATGGCACGTACTATTCGTGAGCGTATGAACGTTCGTGATAACGAGGTATTTACACCAATTGATTTGATTAATGCTAAAACATTGTCTTCTGTAATTAATTCTTTCTTTGGTACTAACCAGTTATCTCAATTTATGGATCAAACAAATCCATTAGCAGAGATTACACATAAGCGTCGTTTATCGGCTTTAGGACCTGGAGGTTTATCAAGAGAAAGAGCAGGTTTTGAGGTACGTGATGTTCACTATACTCATTATGGACGTTTATGTCCTATTGAAACACCAGAGGGACCAAATATTGGATTAATTTCTTCATTAGCTGTATTTGCAAAGGTTAATAATCTTGGATTTATAGAAACACCTTATAAGAAAGTTGATAATGGTGTTGTAGAAGATAATGAGCCTATATATTTAAGTGCAGAAGAAGAAGAAGGAATGAAGATTGCACAATCTAACCTTCCTGTTTCTAATGACGGAGCAATTGAGTCTGAAAGAGTTATTGCTCGTGAAGAAGGAGATTTCCCAGTTGAAACTCCAGATGCAATTAACTATATGGATGTTGCACCTAATCAGATTGCTTCTATATCAGCATCATTAATTCCGTTCTTAGAACATGATGATGCCAACCGTGCTTTAATGGGATCTAATATGATGCGTCAAGCAGTTCCATTATTACGCCCACAATCTCCGATTGTTGGTACAGGTTTAGAGCGTAGAGTAGCTAAAGATTCTCGTATTTTAATAAATGCAGAAGGAGCTGGTACAGTTCAATACGTAGATGCAAACAGAATTACAATTAAATATGATAGAACTGAAGATGAGCGTACAGTTAGCTTTGATTCTGATGAAAAATCATATAACTTAATTAAATTTAGAAAAACAAATCAAGGAACTAACATTAACTTAAAGCCAATTGTAAAAGTTGGAGATAGAGTTGAAGAAGGTCAAGTTCTTTGTGAAGGTTATGCAACTCAAAAAGGTGAATTAGCTTTAGGAAGAAATATGAAAGTAGCCTTCATGCCTTGGAAAGGGTATAACTTTGAGGATGCGATTGTGATTTCTGAAAAAGTTGTTCGTGAAGATATTTTTACTTCTATACATATTGATGAGTATTCTTTAGATGTTCGTGATACTAAATTAGGAGCTGAAGAATTAACAAATGATATTCCTAACGTTTCTGAAGAGGCTACTAAAGACTTAGATGAAAATGGAATGATTCGTATTGGAGCTGAAGTTAATCCTGGAGATATTTTAATTGGAAAGATAACACCAAAAGGAGAATCTGACCCAACACCTGAAGAAAAATTATTACGTGCTATTTTTGGAGACAAAGCAGGTGATGTAAAAGACGCATCATTAAAAGCTTCACCTTCATTAAGAGGAGTTGTAATAAATAAAAAATTATTCAAACGTGCAGTAAAAGATAAAAATAAGCGTGCTAGAGATAAAGAAGCAATAGCTACTTTAGAAGCATCTTACGTATCAAAGTTTGAAGGTTTAAAAGATATATTAATAGACAAGTTATTTAACTTAATAACTGGTAAAACCTCTCAAGGTGTTTACAATGATTTAGGTGAAGAAGTATTACCAAAAGGTAAGAAATTTACTCAAAAGATGTTAAACTCAGTTGGAGATTTTACTCACTTACACGGAACTTGGACTACTGATAAAGATTTAAATAGTTTAGTTGTTGAATTAGTTCACAACTATAAAATTAAAGTAAACGATTTACAAGGTGTATTACGTCGTAAAAAGTTTACAATTTCTGTAGGAGATGAATTACCTGCTGGTATATTAAAACTTGCTAAAATTTATGTAGCTAAAAAGCGTAAATTAAAAGTAGGAGATAAGATGGCAGGACGTCACGGAAATAAAGGTATTGTTGCACGTATTGTACGTCAAGAAGATATGCCTTTCTTAGAAGACGGAACACCTGTAGATATAGTTCTTAATCCATTAGGGGTACCATCACGTATGAATATTGGTCAAATTTATGAGACTGTTCTTGGTTGGGCAGGTGAAAAATTAGATCAAAAATATGCAACACCAATTTTTGATGGAGCAAACATTAACGAAATTAATGCTTTAACAGATGAAGCTGGAATCCCTCGTTATGGACATACATATTTATATGATGGAGGAACTGGAAAACGTTTTGATCAACCTGCAACAGTTGGTATAATTTATATGATTAAGTTAGGTCACATGATTGAAGATAAAATGCACGCGCGTTCTATTGGACCTTATTCATTAATTACACAACAACCATTAGGAGGTAAAGCTCAGTTTGGAGGTCAGCGTTTTGGAGAGATGGAAGTTTGGGCACTTGAAGCATATGGAGCATCAAGTATCTTACGTGAAATCTTAACCGTGAAGTCTGATGATGTATTAGGAAGAGCTAAAACATACGAAAGTATTGTTAAAGGTGAAACTATGCCAGAACCA
>JBELFC010000137.1:4074-8771 GCA_042093175.1 Tenacibaculum sp.
ATGTCTCAGAGTACAAGCTCTGAGACAAATCATTTTTTCAATATCAGTCTTACGTAAGACATTTATTTTTAATTCGAATCCATTATCATGGCAAGAAAAAACGAAAAATACACTGTTAAGAAGTTTAACAAAATTTCAATAGGTTTAGCATCACCAGAGTCTATTTTAGAGGCTTCAAGAGGTGAGGTTTTAAAACCAGAAACAATTAACTACCGTACTCATAAACCAGAAAGAGATGGTTTATTTTGTGAGCGTATCTTTGGTCCTGTAAAAGATTATGAGTGTGCGTGTGGTAAATATAAAAGAATACGATATAAAGGTATCGTATGTGACCGTTGTGGTGTAGAAGTAACTGAGAAAAAAGTTCGTAGAGATAGAGTAGGTCATATTAATTTAGTAGTACCAGTAGCACATATTTGGTACTTCAGGTCATTACCTAACAAAATGGGATACCTTTTAGGGTTACCATCTAAGAAGTTAGATATGATTATTTACTACGAAAGATATGTAGTAATTCAACCAGGTATCGCTAAAAATTCTGAAGGAGAGCCATTACAAAAAATGGATTTCTTAACTGAAGAAGAGTATTTAGACATTGCGGATGAACTTCCACAAGATAATATGTATTTAGAAGATTCTGACCCAAATAAGTTTATAGCTAAAATGGGAGCAGACTGTTTAATTGATTTATTAGAAAGAATCGATTTAGATACTTTATCTTATGAGTTACGTCATAAAGCAAATACTGAAACATCTAAACAACGTAAAAACGAAGCATTAAAACGTTTAAATGTTGTTGAAGCTTTTAGAGATTCTCAAAAAAATAGAGAGAATAAACCTGAATGGATGATTATGAAGGCGGTACCAGTTATACCACCAGAATTACGTCCATTAGTACCTCTTGATGGAGGACGTTTTGCTACTTCTGATTTAAATGACTTATACCGTCGTGTAATTATCCGTAACAATCGTTTAAAGCGATTAATGGAAATTAAAGCACCAGAAGTAATTTTACGTAATGAAAAACGTATGTTACAAGAATCAGTAGATTCATTATTTGATAACACACGTAAAGCGTCAGCTGTAAAAACAGAATCTAACAGACCATTAAAATCATTATCTGATAGTTTAAAAGGTAAACAAGGACGTTTCCGTCAAAACTTATTAGGTAAGCGTGTTGATTATTCTGCACGTTCTGTAATTGTTGTTGGACCTGAATTAAGATTATTTGAATGTGGATTGCCAAAAGATATGGCAGCAGAATTATACAAACCTTTTGTTATTCGTAAGTTAATAGAAAGAGGTATTGTTAAAACTGTAAAATCTGCAAAGAAAATTATAGATAGAAAAGAACCTGTAGTTTGGGATATTTTAGAAAATGTAATTAAAGGACATCCAGTTTTATTAAACCGTGCTCCTACGTTACACCGTTTAGGTATTCAAGCATTCCAACCTAAATTAATTGAAGGAAAAGCAATTCGTTTACATCCACTTGCTTGTTCTGCCTTTAATGCCGATTTTGATGGGGATCAAATGGCGGTTCACTTACCATTAGGACCTGAAGCAATTTTAGAAGCTCAGTTATTAATGTTAGGTTCTCATAATATTTTGAATCCTGCAAATGGAGCACCTATTACGGTACCATCTCAGGATATGGTATTAGGTTTATACTACATGACTAAAGAAAGAAAGTCAACTCCTGAAGTGCCTATTAAAGGTGAAGGGTTAATTTTTTATTCTCCAGAAGAAGTTATTATAGCTTTAAATGAAGAAAGAGTAGACTTAAATGCTGGAATTAAAGTTCGTACGCATGATGTTGTTGACGGTGAAAATGTTACTAGAATTATAGCAACGACAGTTGGTAGAGTTTTATTTAACGAAAAAGTACCAAAAGCAGCAGGATACATTAATGAAGTATTAACTAAGAAGTCTTTAAGAGGTGTTATTAGTGGTATTTTAAAAGTAACTGATATTCCTTCTGTAGGTAATTTCTTAGATGAAATTAAAAACATGGGATATAAATACGCCTTCGAAGGTGGTTTATCTTTCTCATTAGGTGATATTATTATTCCTGCTGAAAAGCAATCTATGATTGCAGAAGCTAACAAAGAAGTTGATGGAATTATAATGAACTATAACATGGGTATGCTTACTCAGAAAGAACGTTATAATCAGGTAATTGATATTTGGGGTAGAACCAATAACCAATTAACTGAGTTGTCTATGAAACGTTTACGTGAAGACCAACAAGGATTTAACTCAGTATTTATGATGTTAGATTCTGGAGCGCGTGGATCTAAAGAACAGATTCGTCAGCTTACAGGTATGCGTGGATTAATGGCAAAACCTAAAAAATCTACTGCTGGAGGTGGAGAAATTATTGAGAATCCAATTCTTTCTAACTTTAAGGAAGGGTTATCAATTTTAGAATACTTTATCTCTACGCACGGGGCTCGTAAAGGTCTTGCGGATACGGCTTTAAAAACGGCCGATGCAGGTTACTTAACACGTCGTTTAGTAGATGTTTCTCAAGATGTAATTGTAAATGAAGATGATTGTGGTACATTAAGAGGATTAGAAGTTACTCCATTAAAGAAAAATGATGAAATTGTTGAGTCATTAAGTGATAGAATTTCAGGACGTACTGCATTACATGATGTTTTCAGACCAACTACTGACGAAATTTTAATTGGAGCTGGAGAGTTAATTACTCCTAAGTTAGCTGAAATTATTCAAGAATCTGGTATTGATAGAGTTGAAGTTCGTTCAGCGTTAACATGTGAATCTCAAAGAGGAATATGTGCTAAGTGTTACGGACAAAGTTTATCTACTGGTAAAAAAGTTCAAAGAGGTGAAGCAGTAGGAGTTATTGCAGCACAATCTATTGGAGAGCCAGGTACACAGTTAACATTACGTACATTCCACGTTGGTGGGGTAGCAGGTAATATTTCTGAAGATAATAAGTTAATAGCTAAATTTGAAGGAAAAGTTTCTATTGATGATTTACGTACTGTAAAAGGTAAAGATAACGAAGGAAAAGAAATTGAAATCGTTATTTCACGTACAGCAGAAATTAAAATTACTGATAAGAAAACAGGAATTACTTTAAGTACAAATATTATTCCTTACGGATCTACTATCTTTAATAAAGAAAGAAAAGATATCAAGAAAGGTGATGTAGTTTGTCAGTGGGATCCATTTAACGGTGTTATTGTTTCTGAATTTGGAGGTAGAGTTAAGTTTGATAACTTAGAACAAGGTATAAACTACTCTGTTGAAGTTGATGAGCAAACTGGTTTCCAAGAGAAAGTAATGACTGATTCTAAAAACAAAAAAATTATTGCTTCATTAATTATTGAAGATGCAGACGGTAATGCTTTACGTTCGTATAGTTTACCTGTAGGTGCACATTTAATGGTAAGTGATGGTGATAAAGTTGAGTCTGGTCATACTTTAGTTAAGATTCCACGTAAGTCTGGTAAAGCTGGGGATATTACAGGAGGTTTACCACGTGTAACTGAATTATTTGAAGCACGTAATCCATCTAATCCAGCTGTTGTAGCTCAAATTGATGGGGTAGTATCTTTCGGTAAAATTAAGAGAGGTAACCGTGAAATTATAATCGAGTCTAAAACTGGAGAAATTAAGAAGTACTTAATTAAATTATCTAACCAGATTTTAGTTCAAGAGAATGACTTTATAAAAGCAGGTATGCCATTATCTGATGGAGCAACAACTCCTATAGATATTTTAAATATTAAAGGACCTTCTGCTGTTCAAGAATACTTAGTAAATGAAATACAAGAAGTATATCGTTTACAAGGGGTAAAGATTAACGATAAGCATTTTGAAGTAGTAGTACGTCAAATGATGCGTAAAGTTAGAGTTATCGATTCAGGTGATACTTTATTCTTAGAAAACCAATTAATTCATAAGAATGATTTCATTAAGCAAAATGATGCTATTTATGGAATGAAGATTGTTGAAGAAACTGGTGATTCTGAAAACTTAAAACCAGGACAGATGATATCTGCACGTCAATTAAGAGATGAAAACTCTTTATTACGTAGATCAGATAAAGACTTAGTAGTAGCACGTGATGTTCAACCAGCAACAGCTGAGCAGGTATTACAAGGTATTACAAGAGCATCATTACAAACAAAATCGTTTATTTCTGCGGCATCGTTCCAGGAAACTACGAAAGTTTTAAATGAAGCTGCTGTTAATGGTAAGATTGATACATTAGAAGGATTAAAAGAGAATGTAATTGTAGGTAAGAGAATACCAGCAGGTACAGGAATGAGAAGCTACGATACACAAATTGTAGGTCCTAAAGATGAAATAGAAAATAGTTTATAAAAAACTATTGTAATTATAAGCAAAGACCTCTATTTTAGAGGTCTTTCTTTTTAAACGTAATATAGTAGTATGGACGAAAATAACAATGACCCACAATTAAATATTGAATTAGATCAAGATATAGCTGAAGGAACGTATAGTAATTTAGCAATCATTAATCATTCAGTTTCTGAGTTTATAGTTGATTTTATAAATATTATGCCTGGTGTACCAAAGGCAAAAGTAAAATCGAGAATTATTTTAACACCACAACATGCTAAAAGACTTACAAAAGCATTAGCTGAAAACATTCGTAAGTTTGAACAAGCTCATGGTGAAATTAAAGATTATGAACAACC
>JBELFC010000138.1:0-1426 GCA_042093175.1 Tenacibaculum sp.
CTTACTTTTAATATTAAAAATCATTATATTAGCCTAATAACCAAAACATAACTAAGAAATGAAACAAAATTATTTTTCATATCCCTTGAAAATAACACTAATTTTAACGTTATTTTTTTTTTAATTTTAAAGGGTTTTCCCAAACCACTTTAACAGAAGGTGATATTGCCTTTACACGAATTAATATGGATGATGAATCATTTTCATTTGTCTTTTTAGTACCTATAACAAATACAACTCAATTTGTAATAACTGATGAAGCATGGAGTGGTACTAATTTATTAGCAAATGAATCATCTATTCAATTTACTGCAACTTCTTCATTTATAGCTGGAGAAGAAATATCAATATCTGCAACATCTCTAGGTTTCACGACAACAGGTTCGGGTACTGCAACCCTTACAAGTATTGGTGCTACTCACCCTAACACTGGGAATATGCTAGGATCTGCAGGTGATCAACTTTTTATATATCAATCTGCCGGTTCACCTGGTGCTAACGATTTTATTACAGGTATTAATGCAAATGGTGGAGTGATAGGTTCTCCTGGAAATGCTTGGAGCACTGGAACAAGTTCATCTAACTCACTTTTACCAAGCGGATTAACCAACGGAACAGATGCACTTGGGATATTTCCAAATGGAGGAGCTCAAAGTGAAGTTGATAATGCAAGATACAAATCAACAGCTTTACGATCTGGTGATAAATCAACAGTTTTAGCTGCAATTATGAATTTAACTAATTGGGAATATCATAATAGTAATATTCAAGCGCCAGTTGGGACATCTTTTACAATTACAGGAGGAAACACTGCCCCAGTAATAGCTGGTACTTCAGCTGGTCAAGCAGTAAATGATAATGCTACGGTATCACCTTTTTCTGCTATAACAACTACAGATACTGATGGAGATAATCTTTCAGCAACTATTACTTTAGATACAAATGCTAAAGGTGTTTTATCTGGAACTGGTTTAACTGGTACTGGTCCGTATGCTATTGCTAGTACGACTCCTGCTGATTTACAAGCTAAATTAAGAGCTTTATCTTATAATCCTACTAATAATAGAACAAGTACTTCTGAAACTACAACTTTTACAGTAGTTATCAATGATGGTACTGATACTGATACTGACAATACAACTACAGTTGTATCTAGTGCTGTAGCACCAACAGTTACCAATGTAAATTCTTCAACTGCCAATGGCAACTATAAGACTGGTGATAATATAACAGTTACTGTTACTTTTTCAGAAGTAGTTACTGTAACAGGAACACCTCAAATAACCTTAGAAACTGGAACTACCGATAGAACTGTGAACTATAATGGAACAGGTAGTGGAAGTAACACTTTACAATTTACTTATACTGTTCAAGCTGGTGATGAAAATACTGATTTAGATTATGTAGCTACAAATTCATTAACTGC
>JBELFC010000138.1:1526-8710 GCA_042093175.1 Tenacibaculum sp.
TTCTTCAACTGCTAATGGAACGTATAAGGCTGGAGATAATATAATAGTTACAGTTACTTTTTCAGAGGTAGTTACAGTTACAGGAACTCCTCAAATAACTTTAGAAACTGGAACCACCGATAGAACTGTGAACTATAATGGAACAGGTAGTGGTAGTAATACCTTACAATTTACTTATACTGTTCAAGCTGGTGATGAAAATACTGATTTAGATTATGTAGCTACAAATTCATTAACTGCTGGAACTAGTATTCAAGATGCTTCTGGTAATAATGCTACTTTAACACTAGCAACTCCTGGTGCTGCTAACTCATTAGGTGCTAACAAAGCGATTATTATTGATGCCGTTGTTCCTAACTTAACATCTTCTAATCCATCTGATGATGCTACTGGGGTGGTTATTTCACAAAATATCGTATTAACATTTAATGAAAATATTAGTAAAGGTACTGGTAACATTCTTATAAAAAAGACATCTGATAATAGTACTGTTGAAACTATAGATGTTACAACCGCATCAGTTACAGTTAGTACAAATACTGCTACAATTAATCCTGGTTCAGATTTTGATTTAAATACGGGTTACTATGTTCAGATAGCTAATACAGCTTTTAAAGATGCTGCTAATAATAATTATGCAGGTATTTCTGATGCTACTTCTTTAAATTTTACATCTGAAGCTAATCAAACAAATGCATATGCTGTTGCAAGTGGAAATTGGTCAGTTCCAAGTAACTGGTCATTAGGTAGACTACCTATTAGTAGTGATAATGTTAATGTAGGTACCAATACTATTAATTTAAATGTAAGCAATGTTACCATAAACGACTTAAGTATAAGTATCGGTGGATCTTTTAATATATTAAGCGGTCAATCTATTACAGTTGAGGGGAATCTTAACCAAAATGGTACATTAAACATATTATCTAACGCTTCTAACAATGGTTCTTTAATTGTTAAAGGAAATCATACGGGAATTAGTAATGTTGATTATCACCGATATTTATCTACCAGTTGGCATTTAGTTGCTTCTCCAATTTCTGGTAAAAACATTAGTGATTTTTCTGGAAATGTAAATACAAGTGGTAACAAATATGCTATTGCTCCTTATGTAAATAATGTTGTAAGTGCTTCTCGTTGGAACTACTACACTACTGGAGCTGGGTCAAATAATATTGCTTCTGCTGGTACATTTACTATTGGTAAAGGATATTCAATACAAAAAAGTACCGGTGGTACTTTAAATTTCTCTGGAACATTAAATACTACTGATAAAACTTTTTCTATTACTGATGGAGGAGACAATCCAGCTGGAAACAGATGGAACTTAGTTGGTAACCCATTTACTGCATCATTACATGCTAGTAATGCAGCAGATGCAACTAACAACTTTTTGAAAGTAAATATTGATGCTGGTAATCTTGATCCTTCAAGAGCTGGTTTATACTTATGGAATGGTTCTGCTTATGTAGAAAAATCTGTTGATGATGCTGCCTTTTACATTGCTCCTGGTCAAGGATTCTTTGTACATGCACCAGATGCAGGTGGAACTTCTGTTAGCTTTACCGAAGCTATGGAAACACATCAAACTGGAAACGTTTTCTTAAAAGGTAACTCTACTACAAGTTATCCTGAAGTTATAGTAAGTTTTGCTGAAGATAAGAACACTTCTTCTACTAAAATTAGATATATAGAAAACAAAACTAAAGGTTTAGATCCTGGTTCAGATGTTGGAACTTTTACAGGTACAAGCTCTAGTTTTAAAGCTTTTACTCATTTAGTTAGTGACAGTAAAGGTGTAGACTTTGCTATTCAAGCTTTACCTAATAAAGATTATGAAAATATAGTTGTACCTGTTGGATTAAAAGCTAAAGCTGGAAAATCGATAGAAATCTCTGCTAAAGGTACTAACTTACCAAGTGGTGTTGACATGTATTTAGAAGATAGAACAAACAATGTTTTTACTAATTTATCTAAAGAGAATTATACTATCACCCTTAAAAATGATGCTGATGGTATAGGTCAGTTTTATATTCATACAACATCTCAAAGGTTAAGTACTAATGATACTAATCAATTATTAGAAAATGTAAGTATATACAAATCTTCTAAAAATGAATTAACAGTAGCTGGGTTACAATCAGAAAAAGCTTCTTTAACTGTATATTCAATACTTGGGAAGAAAATTACTACTAAAAAATTCAGAACTAATGGTGTCTCAACTATTTCCCTTCCTGAAATTGCATCAGGAGTATATGTAATAGAGTTATCATCTGAATTAGGAAAGTTAAGTAAGAAAATTATTGTTCAATAATTAAAAAGTATGACCATGAAAAAACAAGTTAAAAATAACGACACCGATATAACTCGTAAAGAAGCTCTTAAAAAAATAGGTAATTATGGTAAGTATACAGCTTTAACAGCTATAGGTACTTATATTTTACTAAACCCTAAAAAAGCACAGGCTCAAAGCCCTGAAGCTCCAGGAGATAATTTTTAATCTTATATAAATAAAAGTAAAAAGCCTCAAGATGTTTCTTGAGGCTTTTTTAGTTTTTAATATACTTCACACTTAAAAACCACTATCAAAAAGCTTTAACACCTATAAATCAGCCAACTAAAAATAATTTTTATTAAATAATATTTTTTTTCTCATTATTTTTTTTCTAAGTTTAAAACCTGAAAAAGAAAAATTATGAAAAGAAAAAATCACCTCGCTCATGCGATAGTTCTTCTATTGCCCTATTTTTTAATTACCTCAACCTATAGTCAACAAATAAATGACAATTTTGACAATGGTACTATTACAAGTTGGACCCAAGGAACAAATGGTCACTGGACAAGCTCAACAACCTCTCCAATTACTGGTTCTCATTCATTAAAACATAATCTATCAAATACAGCTGGAAAAAGTTATATTAGCAAACCTATTTCTGGTTTAGATTTAACTACAGAAGATATAACTTGGCAATTCAACTTAAAAAACGGGAATTGGGATCCTTCTGGCTCCAATAAGTTTTGGGTTTATTTAACGGCAAATGAATCTAATTTAAACTCTAGTACCGTTGATGGTTATGCTATTGGGGTTAACTTAACTGGTACTTCCGACATTTTAACCTTATGGAAAGTAACAAACGGAACAGCAGATACATCTATAATTACTACCGCTGTTAATTGGGATGCTAATAATATTAAAGGCATTAAAGTTACACGAAGCACAAATGGTTTATGGAATTTATTTATTGACGAAAACGGAGGGTTTGATTCTTTAAATCTTATAGGAAGTGTTACTAACAATGATTATATTATAAAAAACTATTTTGGGGTTTATTTTCAATACACTAAGTCTAGAGCTGGTTTATTATGGATCGATGACATATTAGTTGAAGGTAAAACTCCTTCAACTAATCCTACTGTAAGCTTTAAAACCAGTACAAGTTCTACTAATGAAACAAATACCACTTTCAATAAAAAAATACCTCTCTCATTTTCCAATTATACATCCAACGCTACAATTAATATTACAATTGACGGTAATAGCACGGCAGAAGCAACAGACTATTCATTAAATACATCTTCATTAATCTTTACTTCTAACGGAACTAAAAACATCTCTTTAGATATTAATAATGACCTTGATATGGATAATGAAACTATCATTTTAAATTTAACTATTACTAGCGGAACAGCTGATATAAATATTAGTACTCATACTTTAACTATAATAGATGATGATTTACCTAAAATTATTATTAATGAAATTTTAGCCGATCCAACAGGAATTGATGCAAATGGAGATGGTACAATTAGTACTTCACAAGACGAGTTTATTGAATTAGTTAACACTGATATTACCCCTCACAATCTTACAGATTATACCATTTCTGACAATAGCGCTATTAGACATACTTTTGGCAACATAACAATACCAGCTGGTGGATCTGTAGTTATTTTCGGAGGAGGTACACCTACCGCTATTTCTGGTATAGCATTAAAAACCTCAACCGGGCGACTAAGTTTAAATAATACTGGAGACACTGTAACTTTAAAAAACAATAACGATGTAATAATTACAACACATACCTACGGAAGCGAAGCAAATTCAGATCAATCTATTGCCAGAAATGATGATTTAACTGGTAACTTTGTAAAACATTCACTAATTACCTCCAATCCACAAAAAGCTACACCTGGTAAATATAATGTTACAAACTTACCTTTTTCAACTGTTACCTGGAAAGGTGCTTTTAATTCAGACTGGAATACTCCTTCAAACTGGAGTACAGGAAATACACCTTCAGCTTCAGATGAAGTTTTAATTTTAAAAACTACAAATCAGCCTACAGTTAGCTCTTCTACATCTGTAAAAAAAGTAACCTTAGCTTCTGGTACCTCATTAATAGCTAATGAACACTTAAGTGGAGACATAACTTATAGAAGAAGTTTAGCTACTAGTAATTGGTATTTAGTCGCTTCTCCTTTAAAAGCAGAAACTATTGAAAATTTAATTATTAATAATGATTTTGCTACAGGTTCAAATAAAAATATAGGTATTGCTCCTTATAAAAATGATGGATCAGCTTGGAACTATTACTCAAATAACTCAACTGGAACAATTATTTCTGGAAAAGGTTATTCTGTAAAGTTAAAGGCTCCTAGCGATTTAAGTTTTACTGGTGAAATAAATACAGGCACCATTACTTATCCTATCACCCAAACTACCAATAATTTTAATTTAATAGGAAATCCGTTTACTTCTTACATTAACCTTAGTACTTTTCTAACCAACAACTCAACAGCTTTATCTGAGCAAACAATATGGGTATGGAACCAAGCAACTAATGATTATGAATTAAAAATTGGTGGTATAGATGGTAACTTTCAAATATCACCTACCCAAGGTTTTTTTGTTAGTGCTAATAGTAATACCAATATTACCTTCAGTAAAGCTAATCAAAGCCATCAAGCTGATACTTTCCAACGAAATACGAAAACAGAAATTAATTTAATGGTAACAGACAACAAAAACACTAAGTCTACCAAATTGTTCTATTTAAATAAAGCTACTACTGGTTTCGATAATGGTTATGACGGTACAATGTTTAATGGTACTTCTTCAAATTTTGTAATCTATTCTCAATTAGTTAGTAATAATCAAGGTAAAAATTTAGCTATTCAATCTTTACCTATTGAAAATTTAGAGACTTTAATTGTTCCCATTGGAATAAAATCTAAAGCAGGAAAAACTATAAGTTTCTCTATTAAATCAACTAACTTACCTTCCAGTATCCAAGTTTACTTAGAAGATCGAAAACAAAATATTTTTACAAATCTATCTACCCAAAAATATACTATAACTCTTGAAAAAGACATCAATGGTATTGGACAGTTCTATATACATGCCACCTCTAAAAAGTTAGGCATAAGTGATTCAAAACAACTGATGAAAAATATAAGTATTTACAAGTCTTCAAAAAATGAATTAACAATAACTGGACTACAATCTGTAGAAGCTTCTTTAACTCTATACTCTTTACTTGGTAAAAAAATAATTAACAAGAAATTTAAATCTAATGGCAAAAAAATAATTAGTATACCAAAAACAACTTCTGGAATATACCTTATAAAAATTAACTCTAAAAACGGTTTTATCAATAGAAAGATTCATCTATACTAACAATAAAAAAGGTTGTGAAATATTTCACAACCTTTTAAAAAACCATTAACACACTGAAAATCAATTTCAACCTGTTTTAATTTTCATTCATCTACACTTTAAGGGGATCTATCTAATCTCCTACACAACAACCATTTTCCTTTTTTAAATTTACAATAAGAAACTTAAAAAATAATATTATGATTACTGATTTTACTCTTAAAAAATTATCTTTTGAATATGTAGCTTACGATACCCTTTTAAGCGGAATACATTATAATTTCAATCATCCTACAAAAGGCCAGTTTACAGCTTTAATGCCAGACAAGTACTCTAAAGTAGAAATTGACTCTATTGATTTATCAGTAAATCTAATTTTCAATGACATAAACGATTTAAAGGAATGGGTAGCAAATTGATAATAAAAAAACAAGTGATACTATAAAATTACCACTTGCTTAAAATTATCGTCTAAATCAATTAATCATTACAGCTTCCTTCGATTATCGTCTGATTTTGTATCAATTAGTTTATTGTATGGATCTACACCTACTTCAAAAGGTTTTTTATCAACTATAATAGAAATTTTATTATTAACCTGTGTAATTTTGTGTTTTTTCAGATATAGTTCTGTTTCCTTCTTTTTTCCATCAACATCTTCTTCTCCAAAAATACCTATATCAATATAGTCTTTTAAAGGAACAGATAAAATAGGCTTTTTCATTTTTTCTGTTTTATAAGAAATAGTATCACCTACTTTTTCACCATAATAACGCTTCCCTTTATCATTATTTCTATATTTACTAACATTAAATTCAATGTCTACTTGATACTTACCATTATCTAGTTTTTTAGAAGAAACATCTACTACTCTATTTCTATATAATGTAACTGTTTCAAACATATCTTTAATAGTGTACTGTAAGCTATCAGGTACAACTTTTTGTATATAATCAACCATTTCAATTGAAGTGGTATATGGAGCCTCTTGAAACTTTACTTTCTCTACATACTCTTTTAACGCTCCGTTCAATTTCTCTTCACCAATATAATCACTCAAAGCATAAAATATTAACGATCCTTTTTGATAACGAATATATCCTTGGCCATCATTATACATTAATGGTTTTTCACGCTTTCGCTCCATAGTTCTTTGCGTTAAATACCCGTCTAATGATTTCTTTAAAAACTTACGCATTTCAGTTTTCCCTGCTTTATGTTCTAAAACTTTTAATGCAACATACTCAGATAAACTTTCTGATAACATGGTTGCTCCTAAAACATCAGCACCAATAACTTGATGTGCCCACCATTGGTGTGCTAATTCATGCACTGTTACAGCAAATGGGTAATCTACACCCTCATCTTTTTTATCTACATCAGCAATAAAACCAATAGACTCTGAAAAAGGAATTGTATTTGGAAACGATTGTGCAAAAGTTCCTCCAGTCTTAGGAAACTCTATAATACGAACTTGCTTATGTTGATAAGGACTAAAGTTTTTTGAATTATAATCTAAAGAAGCTTT
>JBELFC010000139.1:0-8643 GCA_042093175.1 Tenacibaculum sp.
TTTTTTTGCCAATCACCTGCCATAATACAACCGTAAGGTACAACCTCATCAATAACTTCACCTAAACCAAATTCTTCCATTTGGTTACGTACACTCTCTGCATTTTTATAAGCAGAAGGTAATTCAGTAATATCAATTTCATTAGAAAAAAAACGAGCATCTATACCTTTAGTTTCTTCTTTAAAAATTTCTTCAAAAGTTCCTGTTTTACTCTTTCTATGCTGTGTTCTACTAACATTTCGTCCAGCTCCATGCGGTGCAAATCCTAAATTACTTTTAGTCGTTTTTCCTTCCACAATCAATACTGGTTCACTCATGTTTAATGGAATTAAACGTGGCCCTGTAATATCTGGCATAAACTTAGCATCTAACGGAGTTGCTCCCTTTGCATGGTAAAACAAATCGCCTTCTTTAAATACAAAATTATGCTCATTCCAATACCTGTTTTCTTTTTCAATTCCTAACTTATCTAAAGTTGCATCATGTAAAACTTCATGGTTTAACTTTGTCCATTTTCTTATAATTTGTAATGCTTCCCAATAGTTTTCTCCTTCTTCAGTATCAAACGGAATCCACGCATTTTGTTTTAATGTTTGTGGAGACAATTCTTTTCTAAATTGTTCTGCAACTTGCATTCCTCTTGCATACAAATTCGCTCCAAAACCTCTACTTCCATGATGTGTTACCATCATTGTATTTCCTGTTTTTTTAGAAGTACCAATAAATAGAAAGTGATTTCCATCTCCTTGTGTTCCTAAATGACTTCTTGCAGCAGAAATACATTTTTGAGTATTCAAAAAAGGATTCGCTTCAATTTCTGCTAATAAATCCATCGGAAAACGAAACTGCGTATTTCTATCTCTACCTCCTGGTCCAAAATGTGTACTACTATGTGCAGCATCTAACACTTCTTTCGGATCAGCTTTTCCAAAATCAGTTAACATAACAGAACAACAAATATCAGCACTATGCATTCCTGGGTGAATGGCATTCTTAGCTACCACTACTCCACCTACTGGAATGGTTCCAGCTGGTCCAGTAGGACAAGCATCTGGCATTATTGATCCATCAACAATCGTTGGTGTTTTCATTAATACTTCCATTGAAGTGATTACTTTATTTACATTGTCTTCTTCTAACTCATTCTCTGCTTTAATATTGATATTAAAACTTGCTGGATTTTCTAACAATGGAATTTCAGGTCCTGAACGAAATTGCTCTAAGTATTCTAATATTTCTTTTTCTGTTAAGTCGTTTGAGTTTATATATTCCATCGCCTCTGGAAACCATTTTCCTGATTTGAATCCCATTTCAATTAATTCTTTTCCTGTAATTTTAGTTTTATTTTCCATCATTTTAATTTTTTAAGCTCCACAAACTCCTTGTTTTGTGGAGCAATTACTTTTGAAAGTTATTTACTTTCTTATGATTCCGGTACAAATATTACACACCTTTACGCAATCTTTTTGCGTAGATGAAATTATTTGTTATTTTTATGAAAAAAATAGCCTTGTACTTAAAAAATCGTTTTAAAAACCTTGTTTCTGCTTATACTTCTAATAAAGACTTAATAGATTCTTTATGGAATACTCTTGAAAAAAACTATACAGAAAAACATAGAGCTTATCATAATTTTTCTCATTTAGAAGAACTATTTACTTATTTTGATACCTATAAAGTTGAATTAAAAAATGCTGATATAGTTTCTTTTTCTATTTTTTATCATGATATAATCTATAATATTTGGAAAAAAGATAATGAAGAAAAAAGTGCTCTTACTGCTTTAGATCAACTCTCAAAGATTAATTTACCATCTGATTTTAGAAAGAGTATTCAGCAACAAATAATTGCAACAAAAACACATGATGCTATAGATAATGATGCAAAATGGATGATAGATTTTGATTTAGCTGTTTTAGGTACATCTTCTGAAGTTTATTCAAATTACTCTAAATTAATTAGAAACGAATATAAACTAGTTCCTAATCTTCTTTATAAAAAAGGTCGTAAAAAAGTTTTACAACACTTTATTGATAAACCTTTTATTTATGCTACTAATGAATTTAGACGCTTATACGAAAATCAAGCAAAACTTAATCTTACGAATGAACTAAACGCTTTATAAATGGCTTCTAATAAAAATGCTTTAATCCGTTATAAAACTATTGATCAATGCTTACGAAATACCATGCGAACTTGGACTTTAGATAATTTAATTGAAGCCTGTTCTGATGCGTTGTATGAATATGAAGGAAAAGACGTATACGTAAGTAAGCGTACTATTCAGTTAGACATTCAGCATATGCGCAGTGATAAGTTAGGATATAATGCTCCTATTGAAGTATATCAACGGAAGTATTATAGATATTCAGAAGATGATTATAGCATAAAAAACATTCCTGTTACTGATGCTGATGTAAAGGTTATGAATGAAGCCATAGAAATGTTACGTCAGTTTAAAGACTTCTCTTTGTTTAAAGAAATGGATGGTGTTTTACAACGATTGGAAGATTCAGTTTATTCTTCCAACAAAAGTAACAGAGCCATTATTCATTTAGATAAAAATGAGCAATTAAAAGGTTTAGAGTTTATAGACCCTATATACGATGCTATAAAAAACAAAAATGTAATAAAGATAACTTACCAATCCTTTAAAGCACGACAAGCTAGTGACATGGTTTTACACCCGCAGTTATTAAAAGAATATAATAATAGATGGTTTTTATTAGCTACCTATAAAAATAATTATATAACATTAGCATTAGATAGAGTTTCTAACATTGCTATTGAAGAAAATATAGAGTTAAACGATTTACAAATTAATGGTGATATTTTTTATAAAGATGTAGTTGGAGCAACCGTTACTAATTCAAGACCACAACGTATTCAATTTTGGATTGAAAAAAGACATGCTCCATATGTAATTACTAAGCCACTTCATAAATCGCAACGTTTAATAAAACGTGTAGAAGATGGTGTAATATTTAACATATTTGTGAAAACTAATTTTGAACTCGAACGTTTGTTATTAGGATATGGAGATTCTATAGAAATACTAAAACCTGAAAAACTAAGAAACCAAATACTTCATAAACTAAAAAACACTATTAACAGATACTCTAATTCTGAAAACAATGAAGGTGACTAAAAAAACTTATTATAATTTTTATATATTTGTAACAGAGAAATTCATGTAACTCTTGTTACAAACTTATTTTCTATCATAAGGAAGACATTGGGAAAATAGGTTTTATTTCTTACGGAAACTCCGTATACCTTAATTAGTAATAACTAATTGGTGTACGGAGTTTTTTTTACACCAATTTTAAAAACATATAAAATGAAAAAAATTATTAAAAAAAGTCTCATTGGACTATTAACAATTGGTGTTTTAACTGTAATTCTAATTTTCTTTTTCCCTCAAGTACTATACGTATCTGCATTTGGACAAAAAATGCTCATGAAAATGGAAGGTGAACAAGTTGCTGAATTCTATTTTAAGGAAAACCAAACAAGTAAAGACACTCTTTACATGAAAGGAATTATATATAGTAATACACTTAATGATATAAAAAAAGTATTAGATAACAATCCACAAATAACAACAATTACTATGGTTAATGTTGGTGGATCTATTGATGATGAAGTTAACTTGGTAGCGTCTCAAGAAATTAGAAAACGTAATATAAACACCTATCTTCCAAAAAATGGAATGGTAGCTTCTGGAGGAACAGATATGTTTTTAGCTGGAACTAAAAGACAAGTACATCCAACAGCTAAGTTAGGAGTTCATTCTTGGTCAGGTGGAGATAAAGTTGCTTTAGATTTTCCTAAAGAGCATGAAGAACATAAAAAGTATTTAAACTATTATAAAGAAATGGAAATCCCTACTGATTTCTATTGGTACACTCTTAAAGCTGCTCCTGCTGATGGTATTCACTGGATGACTTCAGAAGAAATTATTAACTATAATATTACAACAGATACGAAATCAGAATTACTGAGTTTACAAGAAAAACTCTCTTCTAATGAATTTAAAGGTAGAGGAACTGGAGACAATCAACTAGCTCAAAATTTAATTACTACTTACTTTGAAAATATTGGGTTAGAGAAATTTAACAACACCTATAATTCTCCCTTCACCTTCATTAATAAAAAAACGACTAAGAAACGAGAAGGGACAAACATCATTGGGTACATAAAAGGAAAAAAACATCCAAACAAGTATATCGTTATAGGCGCTCATTATGATCATTTAGGTATTGTTAATGATACTATTTATAATGGAGCTGATGACAATGCATCGGGTACAGCTGCATTATTAGTTTTGGCAAAACACTTCAAAAGTCATCAGCCTGAACATTCTATCATTTTTGCAGCTTTTGACGCAGAAGAACTAGGACTACATGGCTCTAAGTTTTTTGTTGAAAATCCACCAATACCTCTAGAAAATATTCAATTGAATTTTAATTTTGACATGATTAGTCGAAATCCAAAAAATGAAATTTATGTTGTAGGTACTTATCCATATCCACAATTTAAACCTTTGGTTGAAAAAGCTGCAAAAACAAGTCCTTTAAAAGTGTCTTACGGACATGATAATCCTAATGATAAAACGAAAGATTATTGGATGTTCTCATCAGATAATGGTCCATTTCATAAAAAAGGAATTCCAAACATCACTTTCAGTGAAGAAGACCATCCTAGTTATCATAAACCAACAGATGATTTTGAGAATATAAATCCTACGTTTTATAAAAATGTTGTAAAACTAATTCAAAAGACCATTGAAAATATAGATCAAAATTTCCCAACTAAATAATTCATCAAAGTGGTACATAAAAAAGATATTGAGATCGCTTATAAAAATATTAAAGATGATATTTTAAAAACACCTTTAGTACACTCTCCAAAATTGAGTGCTATTTCTGGCGCGAATGTATATTTAAAAATGGAACATTTACAGATAACAGATTCATTTAAAATACGAGGTGTTCTAACGAAATTAAAGAGTATTAATAAAAAGGACTTTAACAAAACTTTTGTTGCTGCATCAACAGGAAATCATGCAGCAGCATTTGGGTATGCTTCAGATAAATTTGGATTTAAAGGAAAGTTATTTTTACCAAAAAACATTAGAGAAGAAAAATTAACAGGAATTTCTAAATATGCTTTTGAAACCGTTTTATACGGAGATTCTAGTATGGAAACCGAACGGAAAGCAAGAGAATATGCTAAAGAGATTGATGGAGTTTTGATTCACCCATATAATGATCCAGAAATTATAAAAGGACAAGGAACAATTGCTATTGAAATAGCAGAACAATTTCCTGAAGTAGATACGGTTATAGTTCCTATTGGTGGTGGTGGACTTATTTCTGGAATTTGTTCTTATTTTTCAGAAAACAACAATGTAAATATTGTAGGTAGCCAACCAATAAATGCTTCAGAAATGGAGCAATCTATAAAAATAAATAAAATTGTTTCTCCAAGTAAATATAGTACGATTGCTGATGCGGCTGCAGGTGGAATAGAAGAGAACTCTTTAACATTTACTATTTGCAAAAAACACCTTTCTCATGTTGATACAATTAAAGAAGAAGATATAAAAAAAGCAGTAGCCTTTTTATATAAATTTCATGAAACAACAGTAGAACCTACTGCTGCATTACCAGTTGCAGCATTATTAAATGGAGATAAATATCGCAATAAAAATGTGGTAGTAGTTTTAACGGGAAAAAAAATAAACAAACAATTATTAACTGAAATAAACAAAAATTATGGCGACTGTTATTAATTTAGAAGAAATAAAATCCATACTAAAAAACATAGATGTAATAGCTGCTATGGAAGAAGGATTCATTCAATATAGTAATGGAAATACAGTAGTTCCTCCAGTTGGAGAATTATTATTTGAAAAACCTAAAGGAGATGCACATATCAAATACGGATATATTAAAAATGATGACTATTATGTAATTAAAGTTGCTTCTGGATTTTATGATAATGTAAAATTAGGAATTGCTTCTAGTCAAGGGTTAATGTTATTATTCGATCAAAAAACAGGAGTTCCAAAAGCTGTTTTATTAGATGAAGGGCATTTGACTGATATTCGTACAGCAGCAGCAGGTGCTTTAGCGGCAAAGTATTTTGCTCCAAACAAAATAAAAGCAATCGGAATTATTGGTACTGGAATACAAGCAAAATTACAATTACAGTATCTTCAAAAATATACTCCTTGTTCTTCTGTTTGGGTTTGGGGAAGAAACAAAGAGAATGTAAAAAAGTTTGTTCAAAAACTTAGTACTGATTTTAATATTCAAATTGCAGAATCACCTTCTGAAATCGCAAAAAATTGTAACCTTATAGTAACTACTACACCTTCTGAAATCGCTTTATTAAAAGCAGAAGACATTCAAGAAGGTACTCATATCACAGCAGTTGGTTCAGATACAGAACATAAACAAGAGTTAGAAAGTGAATTACTAAGAAAGGCAGACATTGTTATTGCTGATAGTATTCCACAGAGTAAAAGTAGAGGAGAAATTTATAAAGCTGTTAGTGATGGTAAAATTTCAGAAAATACAGTCATTGAATTAGGAACTGCGGTTCAAGATTTAAAATTACAACGAACAAGTGAAGATCAAATTACAATTGTTGATTTAACTGGAGTAGCTGTACAAGATATTATGATAACTAAAGCGGTGTATAACGGCTATTTAAAAAATAAATAAAATGCTTCAATTTGTTAGTAATAAAGGAGGTGGAAAACCTGTTGATTTTGAAACAGCAATATTAGATGGTTTTGCTGTAGATGGAGGGTTATATGTTCCTGAAATATTGCCAGATATTACAGAAGAGCAATTAAAAGAATGGAAAGGTTTAAGTTATGTAGAATTAGCTTTCGAAATTCTTTCTTTATTTATAGATCGCTCTATTATTTCCGAAAAGGAATTAAAAAACATTCTACAAACGGCTTATGCTCCTTTCGAAAAGAAAGAGATTATTCCATTATATAAAATGAAATCTAGAAAAGACACCTATATTATGGAACTTTTCCATGGTCCTACTATTTCATTTAAAGATGTAGGGTTGGCTTTTTTAGTGAATTTGGTTAACTTTTTTTTAGAACGAAAAAAAGAGCACCTTACTCTTGTTGTAGCTACCACAGGTGATACCGGTCCAGCCACAGCGTACTTTGCTGCTGGAAAATCAAATTTAGATGCCTGGGTATTATACCCTAAAGGGTTAATTACTGAAGAACAAGAACGTCAAATGACCACCTTACAGCAAGCGAATGTTCATCCTGTTGGCGTATCAAACTGCCCTGATGGAGGTGATGATTTAGATGCAGTAATAAGTAAGCTATATGCTAATAAACCATTTAAGGAAAAGCTAAAATTATCAAGTGTTAACTCTATTAATTGGGGACGTGTGATGATGCAAACTGTTCATTATTTTTATGGATATCTGCAAGTTGTTGATACCGTTGGTGAACAAGTTAATATGTCAGTACCTTCTGGTGGATTTGGTAATTTATGCGCTGGTGGACTAGCCCGTAAAATGGGATTACCTATAAAATATTTAGTAGCTGCCAATAATAAAAATGCTTGTTTACATCGTATATTTTCAGAAGGAAGATTTACCAAAGAAGAAATCATTGAAACACCTTCTTCTGCAATAGATATTTTAATTCCGTTTAATTTTTGGAGGTATTTATATTTCTGTATAGATAAAGATACTGAAAGGATAAAAAAATGGATGGATGAGTTTAAAACTACTGGAAATGTAACATTCGATAAAGAAATTTTTGAAACCTATAAAAAAGGATTCCTTTCAAACAGTTCTTCTGACCAGGAAACACTAAATATAATTAATGAAATTTACACTGCTGAATCTTATTTATTAGATCCACATGGGGCAGTATCATTAAATGCTACTGATGTTTTAAATAATGTTTTAGGTAATGAGAAATTGATTTGTTTGGCTACTGCACATCCATCAAAATTTCCTGAGGTAATAAAAAAGGCACTATCCATTTCTGTTCTACCCAAAGCAGCTACCCATCAAAGTATAGAAAATGAAAAACGCCTTTGTGAAAAAGTTCATTTGTGCAATCATGAATATTTAGAGGAAGCTCTTATACATGCAATGGAAACAAATTGGGATTTAACAAAAGGAAAATAATATGGCACAGTATACAGTTTTAAATGATGAGAGCATACAAACCATTTTAATTCATTACGGTATTGAAAAAGTAACTTCTTATAAAATATTAAGTGGTGGTTCTGAGAATACTAATTATTTAATAAACACAAATGGTAAAGCGTTTGTATTAACAGTTTGTGAACAAAAGTCAGTTCAAGAAGCAGAAGAATTAGCTTCTTTATTAAACTATCTTGAACGTAATAATTTTAGTACTTCAAAATTAGTAAAGACAAAAACAGGAAAACTTACTGTAACATTTAGTAATAAACCTATTATACTAAAAGAATTTATTGAAGGTGATATCATTCAGGACTTTCCTGATAACCTACTTATATATTTAGGTGAAGAGTTAGCTAAGCTACATCAAGTAAAAGTACCTAATTATGTTCCAAAAACTTTAAATTATGGTAGTATAGATCGTTTTGATGAAGTACA
>JBELFC010000140.1:0-8483 GCA_042093175.1 Tenacibaculum sp.
TTACCAAGTTTAAGTATTGATTATATAGATTATTCAGTTTGGCAACAAAGTGAAGGGTATCAAGATTTAGTGTCAAGCCATAAAACATATTGGTTAGAGAAGTATAGTGAAGAGTTAACAGCATTAGAATTACCTACAGATTATCCACGTAGCCAAGATCAAAGTACTGAAGGAGACGTTCATTCAATAACTTTAAGTAAAAAACAAAGTGAAGAGTTACGTAAAATAGCAGCAAGTGAAGGAGTAACAATGTATACATTGTTTTTAGGTATTTATACAATTTTACTAAGCAAGTTGTCAAATCAGGAAGATATTGTTGTAGGTACTCCAACAGCAGGGCGTCATCATGCCGATTTAGAAGAGGTTGTAGGAATGTTTGTGAATACCTTAGCTTTACGTAACCAAGTAACTTCAGGAACTATTTTTCAAGAATTTTTAACAGAATTACAAGCAGATACATTAATGGCATTTGATCATCAACTGTATCAGTATGAAGAATTGGTAGATGCCTTAGATGTTTCAAGAGATAGTGGACGAAATCCATTATTTGATGTTTTTTATTCATACAATCAATATCAAGAAGTAACTGATATAGAAGAATCAGGAAGCTTGAAAATAGTAGGCCATGATGTTGGTTATACTATAGCTAAGTTTGATTTAATGTTGGATGTTTTAGATTCAGAGTCAATAGTTTTATCACTTAATTATCGAAAAGAATTATTTAATTCTTCAAGTATTATACGATTTTCAAATTATCTAAATAGAATTATAGATAGTGTAATAGAAAATAAAGAAAAACAACTGAAAGATATAGATATTCTATCATCTTCAGAGAAAGATAGATTGTTGTTAGATTTAAATAACACAAAAGTAAATTATGATTTAGAGGAAACAGTTTTAGATATGTTTCGCTCTAAAGCAAAGTCATTTCCAGATTCTATAGCCTTAGTAATGGAAGGAGAAAAACTAACTTACCAAGAGTTAGATATTCGCTCAGACTTATGGGCAACTCATTTAATGAATTTAGGAGTATTAAAAGGTTCTATAGTTGGTTTAATGATGACTCGCTCTTTAGAAATGATTACAGGTATTTTAGGTATAATGAAAGTAGGAGGAGCGTATTTACCAATTAATGTAGATCAACCTTTATCTCGAACTCATCATATGTTGGATGAATGTAAAGTTTCTTTTGTTTTAAGTAATTTAAATGACCCTTCAGAAGAAATTAAAGCCAACTATAGTTATTTAAGCAGTAGTTTTTTAGACAAGGAATTGAATATTAATAAGAAAGTTTTACCAGTAGTTAGCTCAGATGATGCAGCTTATGTAATTTATACTTCAGGCTCAACAGGAAACCCAAAAGGAGTATTAGTAGCGTATAAAGGAATAACAAATTTAAATTGTTTTCAAAGAGAGTTTTTTGATATAGGTACAACTGACCGTATTCTTCAATTTTCACCATATTATTTTGATGCTTCTGTAGAGCAAATTTGGTTAGCTTTAGCTTCTGGCGGAACAATGGTTTTGATTGGTAGAGAAGTTCTTTTGGATCCAACTCTTTTTAAGAACTATCTTTTAGAAAATAAAATAACGTATTTACATAGTACTCCATCGTTTTTGGAAAATTTACCAATTGATGAATTACCATTTCTTAAAATTATTATATCTGGAGGAGAAAAATGTACTCCTTCATTAGCTAATAAATTTTTAGGAAAATCAAGATTCATTAATGAGTATGGCCCAACCGAAGGAACGGTAGTATCTATGGCTTATGAGGTGTTAGAAAAATTAAATACTAGTGTACCTATAGGACGTCCTATTGCTAATACTCAAGCTTATATTTTAGATAAAGATTTGAACTTACTGCCAGAAGGAGCTACAGGAGAGCTTTATGTTGGAGGGGCTCATTTAGCGGAGGGTTATATTAATAATGTAGTATTAACAGAAGAACGTTTTATTGATAATCCTTTTGGAAAAGGGCGTTTATACAAAACAGGAGATTTAGTAAAATGGCTACCTGAGGGAGATTTGGAGTACTTAGGAAGAAATGATCATCAGGTAAAGATACGAGGTTATAGAATTGAGCTAGGTGAAATTGAATCTACGCTAGAAGAAGTACCAAGTATAAATCAAGCATTAGTTTTAGCTCATGGTATTGGTGTAAATAAACAGTTAGTAGCTTATTTATGTTGCAATGAGGTAATTGAAAAGCAAGATGTTATAATGTTATTGTCAGAAATGTTACCAGATTATATGGTTCCTTTAAGCTATATTTATTTAGATAGTTTTCCATTAAATGCTAATGGGAAAATAGATAGAAAGTCATTACCTATACCAAATCTAATAGATAAGGAAGCGTATGTTGCTCCTACTAATGAAACTGAAATGTCATTAGTAAATATTTGGTCTGAAATTTTAGATCTTGAAGAAAATACAGTTAGTATTACTTCAGATTTTTTTAGACTGGGAGGTCATTCATTATTAGCAATTACTTTATTAAATAAGGTGAATAAAATATTTAATGTAGAAGTATCATTACGAGATTTATTTTCTTATCGTACTATTTTAGAGTTATCAACTTACATTTTAGAAAAAGACCATGTTCAATTTGAATCTATTCCAAAGGCATTAGAGAGTGAATCTTATCCATTGTCATCGGCACAACGACGTATGTATTTCTTGTATGAATATGAAAAAGATGGTACCAGTTATAATATGCCAACATTTTATAGAGTTGGAAGAGATTTAGATGTTTCACAGTTAGATAAAGCATTTAAAGAATTAGTGTCTCGTCATCAAGTTTTACGTACTGTTTTTGAGTTGATAGAAGGGCATCCAGTTCAACACGTCTTAAAAGATGTAAATTTTGAAATAGATTATAAACAAGGTGCTGGAAGTGATATTAAAAACTATGTATCTGAATTTGTACAACCATTCAATTTAGCTGAAGATTTACCATATCGTGTATCATTGATAGATATTACTGGAGAAGATTATTTGTTAATGATAGACTCACACCATATAATTAATGATGGAGTTTCTAATGGAATTTTAATTCGTGATATCTGGTCATTATATTATGGAGAGTCTTTACCAGGTTTAAGTATTGAGTACATAGATTATTCAGTATGGCAGCAAAGTGAAAGTTATCAAGATTTAGTATCAAGCCATAAAACGTATTGGTTAAATAAGTATAGTAAAGAATTAACAGCATTAGAATTGCCTACAGATTATCCGCGTAGTCAAGTTCGAAATAATGATGGAGGAGTTCATTCGCTAATTTTAAGTAAAAAGCAAAGTGAAGAGTTACGTAAAATAGCAGCAAGTGAAGGGGTAACAATGTATACATTGTTTTTAGGTATTTACACTATTTTACTAAGTAAATTGTCAAATCAAAAAGATATTGTTATAGGTACCCCAACTGCAGGACGTCTCCATGCCGATTTAGAAGAGGTTGTAGGAATGTTTGTGAATACCTTAGCTCTACGTAACGAAGTAACTTCAGGAACTAGTTTTCAAGAATTTTTATCAGAACTACAAGCAAATACATTAATGGCTTTTGATCATCAATTGTTTCAATATGAAGAATTGGTAGACGCATTAGATGTTTCACGTGATAGTGGACGTAATCCATTGTTTGATGTTTTTTATTCATACAATCAAGAGAAGACTGATATAGAAGAATCTGAAAAATTAAAAGTTGTAGGTTATGAAGCGGATTATAATGTAGCAAAGTTTGATTTAGAACTAGATATAGTTGAGCAAGAAGAAGGCTGTGGTATATTTTTTAGTTATAACCTATCGTTGTTTAATGAAAAAACAATAGAAAGATTTTCTAAAGGATTTGAAAAAATAATAGCAGAAATATTAGTAGATAAGGAAATTGAAATATCAAAAATCAATATTCTTTCAAATCAAGAAAGTAACCAAATAATTAAAGAGTTTAATGCACCAGAAATAAATTATAACATTAAAGGAACTATTGTTGATTTAATAGAAAAACAAGTTTTATTAAACCCATTGGCAGAAGCATTATATTATAAAGGCTTTACAATGAGTTATCAAGATTTAAACCTAAAAGTTAATCAATTAACTCACTACCTTATTGAAGTAATTAAAGTTAAAAAGGGAGATAGAATAGGTGTGTATTTAGGACGTTCACCTGAAATGATTATTAGTTTTTTAGCAGTTTTAAAATCAGGTGCTACATATATTGCCCTTGACCCTAATAATCCTTTGGATAGATTAAAAATGTTGATTGATGGTTCAGATATGAAGTATATACTTACTAATTTAAGTGCTGATTTAGCAAGTATGGAAACATCAGTATCTATTATAGATTTGATAATAGATAAAGTCAAAATTGAAAAGATGTCAAAGATTAATCCTTTACTATCAATAAAAGGAAATGATACTGCATATATTATTTTTACCTCAGGGAGTACTGGAAAACCAAAAGGAGTAATTATAGAACATAACTCGTTAGTAGATTATAGTATTACTTTTAAGAATTATTTTTCATTAACATCTTTAGATAAGGTTATTCAACAAGCCTCGCCTTCATTTGATACAGTAGTAGAAGAAATTTTCCCAGCTTTACTAACAGGGGCTTCTCTAGTAATTATGCCAGAAGGAGGAAGAGATATAGAAGCTCTTATTCATGGTATTAAAGAAACAAAAGCAACAGTATTAACTACTGTGCCAGTTGTTCTTGATGTATTAAACAAGTATGTAAATGATTTACAAAGTTTAAGGTTTATTGTAAGTGGAGGAGATGTGTTATTACCAAGACATATTGATAATTTAATAAATCATTATCCAATATTTAATACCTATGGGCCTTCAGAATCAACAGTTTGTATTACTTATCATGAGATAGATTCTCTTGAAAAAACTTCATGTATTGGTAAACCAATAAATAATAGGCAAGTATATATATTAAATGAAGCGAAACAATTATGTCCTATAGGAGTTTCAGGAGAATTATATGTTTCAGGAAAAGGATTGGCTAAAGGATATTTAAATGATGATAAGTTAACAGAAAGTAAGTTTATAGAGAATCCAGTTATTCCAGGAGTAAGAGCTTACGCTACGGGAGATTTAGCAAAGTGGAATGAAGATGGTACTATTGATTTTCTAGGTAGAATAGATAATCAGGTTAAAATAAGGGGGCTACGAATTGAGTTAGGAGAAATAGAATTTCAATTAGAAAAGATTGAATCTATTAATAAATCATTAGTGATTGCTTTAGGTGAAGGTGAAAGTAAACAGTTAGTTGCTTATTTATGTGGAAATCTTAATATAGAGGAAAGCAGTATTAAAAATATTTTGTCTACTAAACTTCCTAATTATATGATACCTACCACATATATTAAAGTGGATGATTTTCCAATAAATTCAAATGGAAAAATAGATAGAAAATTATTACCAAGTCCAGACCTTATTATAGAAACTGAATATATAGCTGCAAGTAATGATGTTCAAGAGAAACTACTTAATATTTGGTCAGAAGTTTTAAGGATTGAAGAAAGTGAGATTAGTATTACTTCGGACTTTTTTAAACTAGGAGGACATTCATTATTAGCTATGGAGATGAAACATAAAATAAGCAAGTATATGAATGCTGAATTTCAGCTTTCTGAAATTTTCTTAGCTCCAACTATTGCTTCTTTATCTCTTAAGATTGAGCAGAAAAAGAATGAAGATATAAAAGAAGTTGATGTTATAGCTTTAAATAAAAGAGAAACAGAAGATAAGCTTTTTATTATTCATGATGGTAGTGGTGAAGTAGATGGTTATCTTGAACTAACAAGGAATATTAAAGAGTATCAATGTTATGGAATTAAATTTGAACATGATTATGATATAATATCAGCTCCAAGTATTAAGGAGATTGCTTCAGGATATATAGAAAAAATAAAATCTATTCAACCTACTGGCCCATATAACTTACTAGGATGGAGTTTAGGAGGAGAAATAGCTACTGAGATAGCATTACAACTTGAAACATATAATGAGAAAGTAGAAAAACTAATTATAATAGATTCTTATTTAGGGTATGAAAAACCAGCAAAAGAAACTTTGTTTAATGTTGATTCAGAGTTAGAGTTGTTGAGTTCGCTTTTTAGTTTTATCCCTATAAATAAACAAGAATTTTATTCACTTAAAGGTTTGCAAGACGAGTTGTTTAATTCTGAATCCTTTAAAGCTTTAACAAGTAATCAAATGCAGGATTTAATTCCTCAAAGTATCAAACAACTTATTCCAGATTATATTAATAAAACTAAAGAAGAGCTATTTACAGCAACAAGTAAAATTCGTTTATTAGTTGCTTCTTCTGATAATAATTGGATAAACAAGCAAGTAAAAGCAAACACACTTTATATATGTCCATCACAATCTATAAATAATCAAAATATTGATAAACTTAAAAGCGTATTTGTAAACATCAATATTAGTAATATTCCAGGGAATCATTTTTCTATTATGAAAGCACCTAGGGTAATGCCTTTATCAAATCTTATAAATAAACATTTTGAATTAACATTAGTATAATTGGAATAATCATACTAATGGAAAATGCTTAGTAAACCTTGTGAAGGTTAAGTGTTTTTTTAGTTGCAAGAGTAAAATAGCAATATTAATCGCTTAGTAGCTACTAATTAATAAATTTTAGTATAAAAAAATAAAAAAAAACAAAAAAATGAGTCTTACAATAATAAACGAAAAAAAGCATATAATATCTTTAAAAAACTTGTCAAAGCAAGAAGTGTTAGATATAGTTAATAGAGGAGTAGAGTACTCTAGTGGTACTGTTGAGTTAGGGTATCAATTAAAAAATCAAGTAGTTGGTGTTTATTTTACCAAAACATCTACAAGAACAAGAACCTCTTTTACTACCGCTGCACTTCGGTTAGGGGCTAATGTTATTGCTTATGGGCCTAATGATTTACAAATAAATACAGGTGAAAGTATGAGTGATACTTTACAAGTACTTTCACGTATGTTAGACGGCTTAGTTGTTAGAACAGCAGGTAGTCCAAATGTACTTAAGGCTTTTGCAAATCAAAAGAGAATGTCTATCGTTAATGCGATGACTGAAGATGAACATCCAACTCAAGCTTTAGCAGATCTGACAACATTAATGTGTCATTTTGGTGAGCTATCAGGTTTAGAAATAGTCTATTTAGGAGAGGGGAATAATACAGCAGTTGCATTGGCATTAGCTTTAGCTAAGTTTTCTAATATTAAGTTGAGTTTTTTTACTCCACCAAATTATCAAATACCAGCTAATGTATTGCAGTATGCAAAAAACGAAGCAGCCAAAAATAATACTGTTATTAATGAATTTCAAGATATGAAAAAGTTGCCTAAAAATGCAGATGTAATATACACTACACGTTGGCAAACAACAGGAACTACAAAACCTGATGCAAATTGGAGAGAGATATTTGACCCTTTTGCTGTAACTCAAGAGGTAATGTCAAAATATTCAAAATCTATTTTTATGCATGATCTTCCAGCTCATAGAGGAGAAGAAGTAGAGGCTTCCGTCATAGATGGCACAAGTAGTATCGTTTTTCAACAAGCCGAAAATAAAGCACATAGTGCAAAAGCTGTTTTGGAATGGTGTATGAGATAACTTTATCTGTTTTAAGATGTAAGTAAACTAGAACATACATTAAGTAATTATTAACTTTAATTTTATTCTTATGACATCAATTTATTATACTTCGTGTAAAAAATTACCTGAAAATGAATATAGAAAACTAAGCAGGTTATTGCCTAAAAATATGCAAGAAAGGTTAAGTAAATTTCGTCGCTGGCAAGATGCTTATACGTATTTATATGGGAAGTTACTTTTGAAAAAAAGTATGCTTCAATTTGGCTACGATAATTCTTTAGAATCTATAAAGACAACTGAACATGGGAAGCCATATTTTGAAAATAGTTCTTTCTCATTTAATATTTCTCACTCAGAAGAATACGTTGTGTGTGCAATTAGTAATGATGAACAAGTAAATTTAGGTATTGATATAGAGAAAGTAAAACCAATTAAGTTAGATGGTTTTAGTGCTGTTTTTTCTCCAGAAGAAAAGAGAGAAATAGACAGTTATAACAAGTTTTATACATGTTGGACAAGAAAGGAAGCCATTGTAAAAGCTGATGGTAGAGGGCTAACTATACCTCTAAATACAATAAATACTTTAAACTCGTCAACGAAATTAGATAATGAAAAATATTATTTATCTAAAGTAGATATTAACAATGGGTATATTGCTCATATTGCATCTCAAGCTAAAATAGATAAAATGAATATAATAAAATTTAATTTTTAAAATCAGGTAAACAGGTGTTTACGATTTTTGTGAAATAAAAACAAAAAAACACATTGTGTTTCCATAAAAACATTGTATATTTGCAACCGCAAATCGCGGGATAGAGCAGTAGGTAGCTCGTCGGGCTCATAACCCGAAGGTCAC
>JBELFC010000141.1:0-8418 GCA_042093175.1 Tenacibaculum sp.
CTAATATTTTTATTCCTTTAAAGTTTTTTTCACTAATTAAAGTTTTGATTAACTGCCCCGAAAAATTGTACAATTCAATTTTAACATCAGACTCTTGATTAATTTCCATATTTATGCTAATCTCGTTTTTAACCACAGTTGGATACTTTAATTCAGAAATCTTACTCATTGGTTCACATTTAGAAACAAATTCCCATTCATTAGATACTCCAGGAGTATTATTTTTTGTCCACCATTTAGCTTTGTATATGTTCATCTCAAAATATACTTTATCTCCTGTATTATAAGCTTTACTAGCAATCCAAGTAGAAACCCCACAGTTATTTGTAGTATCTCCATTACAAGGTTGAATATAATCCCATACATCAGCTACACCTGGTGTTTCTGAACTAGAAGCGTACCATTTATTTTTATAAATAGCTCCATTATACTTTACTTCTTCTCCTGCTTGTGCGTATATTTTTGATTTCCATTCTAAAACAGCATCACAAATACTACCACTAACTTTTTTCTTAATAGAAAAAGATGTTAGACTAGAAGTACTAGCTCCTTCTCCATCATTCGCTGTAATTTTAAATTCATAAGTTCCAAAAGCAACAGGTTGCCAATTAGCTGAATAAACCCCATTATTATTCATTATTGATGTTACTGCAACATTATCTATAAAAAATTCAACAGAATTTAAAGAAACATCGTCAGTTACAATTGCTTCAAGTACTATATTAGAAAGCGTTATTTGCTCAGTAACACTCAAATCTATAGGTGTTATCTTTGAGATTACAGGTGGAAGATTTGTTCCGGTAGTTTTTTTCTTAACTGTAAAAGTTAAAACTTTTGTAGTTGAAGCATTTTTATCATCAGTTGCAGTTGCCTTAACCAATACTTCCCCAAAACTAACAGGAATAAAACTAGCTGTATATTCATTTCCTTGTTTTGTTGCACTTATCATTTTTCCATTATACTCAAACTCAAAAGAAACTACAGTTCCATCCGAATCTGTTGCTGAAGCTTTTAAATTTATTTCAGATAATTTTTCTACTTCAAAAACCTGATTACTCACTGGTAATTTCCAAGTTACTATTGGTACACTATTTATTGAAGTATTATTTCCAGCGGCCTCATTAATTGCTTTTAATATACTAGAGGATGAATTATAGTCTACATCCTGAGTAAGCTCCCAAATAATGACACCTTGATGCCCAAAATTTTTAGTATATTTAATCTTTTCTCCTGCTAATTTAGGAGTATCGAAATATATATTCTTTCCATTTAAAGTAATATGTCCACTTAACTTTTTAGGATCTTTAACATCATAACTTGTTGCTGCATTGGGAAAATCTTTTACAATATCTCTATAGGGTACAAATTTCGCACCATTACCACCATTAGGCTTTTTCTCAGAAAAATCATAACCATACATTGGCACACCAATAACTAACTTAGCTTTTTTAACATCAAAACCACCAGCATGATTCCAAGCTGGTTCAGCTATACCCATCCAATACTCTAAAGCATCTTCAGCTGCATAAATTGGATTATCCACAGATTGTCCTTGATAGGTATTTAAAGGAAGTTTATGCAAAGATGAATGAGGTCCAATTGGCGATTTATCCCATGAACCAGTAAAATCATAGGTCATCAAACCAATCCAATCCATATAATCTGCCATCTTTGCATCATAATTATTCCCATACCAAGAAGTTCCAAATACTGCTGCAGTTATTAGTTTATTAGGCATTTTTTCTCTCAATTTCTTACTCAAATTAGTTAAACCAATTGCAGCATTATGAGGGCCTTTATCTCCATCTCCCCATTTACTTCCTCTTACTCTTCCCCCTTGGTCAGAAGTGCCAGAAATTGTAGGATCTGCCCACCAACACTCTAAATCTAAATCAATTCCATCTAATTGACGCTCATTAATATAATTTACCAAAAGTGTTGCTATTTCTTCTAGTTTTTGATCATTATTATAGTATTTAGACATTAACCACAAAAATGCATAATCTGTTGCTCCTCCTAAAGCTACTGATACTTTCACATTTTTAGCTTTTGCTTTAGCTAATACATTACAATCTGTTAATACCGAATCAACTTTCTTTAACTGAAACTCATCTAAAGCTATAGATCCAAAATCGTTACTATTATAGTTATTGTTGTTTCTTTTAAACATTAAAAAAGACACATTTATGTTAGTTACAACTTCTGGATTAAAATTATTCTTAATATCATAATCAGGAATCCATGTAGGTAAATACCCTATGATACGTTGTTTTCCAGAATAATTTGGCCCCAAACCTCCATCTCCACATCCACCATCACGTTGCCATGAAGCATGTCCTGGTTTTGCAGAAGTATAATATTTAGCAGTATAATTAATTCCATCTAAAGAAACTTGTTCTCCTTTTATATAATGATCTTTAGCTGCATCCCAATCTGGACTACAAGCAGGGAATTGATATTGAGCCTGTAACAATACGCTCAAAAATAAAAGTTTAATTAATACAATTGTTTTTTTCATGACTTGATGTTTTAGTTGTTAGTTAGTTGTTTATTTTTTTATATAAGAAAAGACTGATACGCTGAGAGAACGAATCAGCCATGTATATTACTTTTTAAGTATCTTTTTGGTTTTAACCTCACCATCTACATATGTCTTGTAGATATAAATTCCTTTTTTTAGGTTCTTAATACTTTTTCTAAAAAAGTTAGTTCCTTTATGAAGTTTTACATCTATTATCGTTTCTATTTTTCTACCAGAAAAATCAAATAAATCAATTTTAACGTATGATGTTTTTTCTAATTCTACAGTTACTTTTATTTCTTCAGAAACAATATTAGCATATAACTTTGAAGATGATATTACTGATTTTGGTGAAGTACAAGGCTCAATAACTTTCCATTCGTTAGATGTTGATGGTATATTATTTTTAGTCCACCATTTTGCTTCAAAAATGGTACCTTCATAATACACTTTATCACCTGTATTATAAACTTTACTAAAAACCCATGCTGGTGAACCACAATAATCATCACCACTTCCATTACAAGATTGAATATAACTCCATACATCTGCTTCTCCAGGTACTTCTGCACTAGAAGCATACCATTTATTTTTATAAATAGCCCCATTATAAACAACTTCAACTCCAGCTTGAGAGTATATCTTAGAAACCCAACTAGGAGTAGTTTCACAAACTGTTCCAGTAGTTTTCTTTTTTACTATAAATGAAGAATTAGCAGTAATACTTTTTCCTTCATCATCTATAGCTATTATTTTAAACGCTACATTACCATAAACTGAAGGTATCCAAGAAGCTGAATATATAGTGGGTTTAGTTGATGTTACGGTAACTTCTTTTTCATTCAATAAAAACTTAACTGAACTTACAGAGCTATTATCATCTACCTTAGCTTTTAAATTTATAACTGAAAGGTTTTCTTGTTCAATAATCGAAGTATTAACTGGAGTAATTTCTGATATAACTGGTGAAGTATTTTGTCCAGTTTCTTTAATAATAAATACTATTTCTTTACTAGTTGTTTTGTCACTATTATCAGTTGCGACAGCTTTTAAAGTTACCGCACCAAATGCTAATGGTGTAAATGTAGCTGTATACTCATTACCTACTTTTGTAGCTGTAATTGTTTTAGCATTATGCAGAAAAGAAAAAGATTGTATAACCCCATTACTATCAGTTGCTGTAGCCTTTAAACTTATCTCTTCAAAAGTTTTCATTTCTATTACTTGATTTTCAACCGGAGTATTCCAAATAACAATAGGTGCAGTTCCTTGATTTGCTCCACACTCTTTAATTTTTTCCCAAACTCCATTTTTATCTGGCTCTAACCCATTTGCAGCATACCATTTATTTCTATAAATAGTAGTATTATATTTGACATAATTATTGGGTTTATCATAAATTTTAGTAGATCTCCATTCTGGGATATCAGTACAATCCAAATTAATCCCATCCCAAATAACTATACTTATTGAAGTTGAAATTGTTTTCCCATCTTTAAAAACAGCTTCTGTTGTAAGCACATGTGTTCCATAAGAACTAGGTAACCAAGAAAAAGATGTACCTACAAATGCATCTGTTCCTACTTTTGTGGTTATAGTTTCTAATACCGATTTTTTTTCGTCAACATCTAAACTTACAGGTATCGAAGCAAATGTTTCTTGTTTTATAATTTGATTATTAATTGGGGTAATGAATACTACAGCTGGTTTTTGTGCACAAGGTTCTGCTGTTAAATCAGAAGCATCACCTCCATACTTGCTCATATCTTTACATCCACAGTCAGACAAATCATTAACACCATCCATATCTGTTCCAATATTATAAACTTGTGCATAACGCTCATAATAACCTATTCTATCAACTACCTGAGGTTTTTCTGTTCCTTGTCCACATTCAACACCTCCATTAATAATATTAACTGTCATACCTAAACCTGGAACTCTATTTTTAGTTTTATCCAAATCATTTGGTATCCAATTATTAGTCATAACATCATGTGCTGAAGGCTTTGGGTATTGAGGTGTCATCCAAAACCAAATTGCTGTTTGAAATGCTAACGCAGCATCTTCTATTACTTTTTCTGGATTATCCAATAAAACTTGCTTATCTCCAAAAATAAACTCACTTGCCGGTCCATAATTATAATTATAAGATAATTGAATTGGTCCTCTACCTTTATAAGATTTTCCTGGAGTTGGTGGATAATTGGTATCAGGAGATGCATAGGAAGCATTTGTTGGTTCTTCTCTAAAATGAAGTCCCCATGAAAACCTTCCTCCAGGAGCTGTTGCCCACCCCCCAGTTGTTTCATGGGAAATGTTAGCAAAAAAGGCAATTAACTCACGTTTTCTTTCCTCAGCACTTCCCTCTTCTAAAAAAGATCCATAATCTACTTCCTTAATAATAATTTCTTTATCTACATTTCTTGGCTCATCAAAATCTACATCTTTTCTAATGACCACAGAAGCTCCTGTAACTTTATCTATACGAGTTATTTTATAAGAATTTGTACCACAGCGTCTATCAAAAATCACTTTAATTTTAGACATTCTGTTTATAGCTTCAATAAAAGATTCATAGGTATAAAAATCATCTTTAGGATCAAGAACCCATTCACCACCACCAATATCTTTAGAACCAAAACGGTAGGGAAATAAAGTATTCCAAAGTTCTTTTGATATTAAAGGGTGATTACTTATTTCAGTAGTATACTCATTTACACAAGACTTCCGTGTTTTTTTAGATAAGTAATTGGAGTTTTTTTCAGAATTAGCGTACACCAAGGTAGATGTAACAAAGATAAATAGCACCAGAAGTGCTTTAACTTTTTGTTTCATTTTTAGAATTTTGAAGGGTTAAATTGTTTGTTTATGTAATAATTTAAAAAATTATATTAGTATTTTATGCATACTTTTTTAATTTATTACAACATTAAAACAAATACTAGTTTCTCTTTTGACAAACATTATTAGACAAAAAACAAGATTTCATCTATAGATAACAGAAAAACAACTAAATAAACCACTTCATTCATGAACTAATCAAAATAACTTAAATTGATTAGTTAACTTTTTATCAAACCTATTAAAATCTAGAGGAATTAATCCAATACCTTTTAAATATAATTTTCTTGCTAATTTAAATTGCATACTAACTTGCTCTGCTATTTTACCCTCCCCTTTCATTCTAATACCATAATGAGAATCATTTAAAGATCCATTATGACAATCTTTAATTTGATTAATTATTTTACTCCCTCTATCTGGATATGCTTTCATTAACCAATTCGTAAATATTTCTCCAACAGCTCCATTTAAACGAACAATTGTATAGCCAACAGACCTAGCACCTAATTCACTTACTTTTTTTACTAATGGTATAATCTCATGGTTATTTATAGCTGGAATAATTGGAGCCATCATTACATTTATTGGAATATTATTATCAGACAATTTTTTAACTGTTGCTAATCTTTTCTTAATGGAAGCTGTTCTTGGCTCTACAACTCTTCTCGTTTCATCAGATAAGGATGTTATTGAAATACTTACATGAACCAAATTCATTGCTGCCATTTGTTTTAAAATATCCATATCTCTTAAAATTAATGAGTTTTTAGTAATAATACTAACTGGGTGCTTTAATTTCAGTAATACTTTCAGCATTTCTCTTGTTATCTCTAATTTTCTTTCTATTGGTTGGTAGCAATCTGTATTTCCTGAAAACATTATATTTTGAGCTTTCCAATTTTTGCTTCTTAACTTTTTTTCTAATAATTCTGCAGCATTTGCTTTATATAAAATTTTCCTTTCAAAATCTAAACCTGCTGAATACCCCCAATATTCATGAGTATTCCTAGCATAACAATAAATACATCCATGCTCACAACCCTGATATGGGTTCATTGAATAAGAAAAACCTGTATCTGGACTTGTTACTTTATTTAGAATAGTTTTAGAATGCACCTCTAGGTAGGAAGTTGAATTAGTTTCATGCTTTTCATTTTCTATTTCACAATAATTAAGAAAATCATCCAGTACTTCATATTCATGAATAGAAAATTTATTATGTGAATTATGTTGTGCTCCTCTACCTTTTATATACTTCATATAAACATTTAAATAACTTTTTTAACTTATTGTTTCACTATGTAAAAATACACAAAAACAAAACATACAAAAGAATAAAACATGTAATATTACAAAAAAAGAGAGCTATTTACAGCTCTCTTTTATAATATTTATATGAAAATACTTAAATAATCTTTCTTGTCTTGTTAAGCAGCCAAAAATCGGCTAAGACCATCGCAGTTAAAGCTTCTACAATAGGTACAGCTCTTGGCACAACACATGGATCATGTCTTCCTTTACCATGTATTTCTGTGGCTTCTCCATCGGAATTAATAGTCGCTTGATTTTGCATAATAGTAGCTACAGGTTTAAAAGCTACTCTAAAATAAATGTCCATTCCATTAGATATACCTCCCTGGATTCCACCTGATAGATTTGATTGTGTGGTTCCATCTACATTAAAAACATCATTGTGTTCAGAACCTTGCATCTTTGCTCCACAAAAACCACTACCAAACTCAAATCCTTTTACTGCATTAATAGAAAGCATTGCTTTCCCTAACTCTGCATGTAACTTATGAAAAATTGGCTCACCTAAGCCTACAGGAATATTTTGAGCTACACATGTTATTGTACCTCCAATTGTATCTCCTTGCTTTCTTATTTCATGAATTTTCTCAATCATTTTTTCAGCAGAAGGTTCATCTGGACAACGAACTATATTACTTTCAGTTTTCGAAAAATCTAGTTCTTGATAAGGTTTAACCATAAAGATATCTCCTACAGAAGATGTAAACGCATTAATATCAATATGTGCTATTAATTGTTTAGCTAATGCACCTGCTACAACCCAATTCGCTGTTTCTCTTGCAGAAGTTCTTCCTCCTCCTCTATAATCTCTAACTCCATACTTCTTATCATAGGTATAATCAGCATGAGAAGGACGATATACATTTGTATTATGATTATAATCTTTACTTTTTTGGTTTGTATTTTTAATTACAAAACCAATAGAGGCACCTGTTGTAAGTCCTTCAAAAATACCAGATAAAAATTCAACAGTATCTGGCTCTTTACGTTGAGTTACAATTTTAGACTGTCCTGGCTTCCGTCTATCCAATTCATTTTGAATAGCTTCAAAATCTACTTTTACTCCAGCAGGAAAACCATCGATTATTCCCCCTATAGCAGTACCATGTGACTCCCCAAAAGTGGTTAACTTTAAAATATTTCCAAATGAATTAAACATGCTTTAATAATTTAAAGAACGAAAGTAAAATTATTTATTAATATAGCACTAATTAAACAACAATAATTGTCTTCATTTATCCAACATAATACCTTTCATAAAACAATATAAGCTCGCTTTATTAATGTTAAAAAGCATTCTATATTTTTTTTAAAAAAAAGTTTCAAAAAAAACACGCAGAACTATCTAATAATAAGTCAATTAAAAAAAACAAGTAAAAAAAAGGCTTTTATAACCTAAAAAAGTAGTCAAAAAGTTTTTGAGAATTAAAAAAAGGTTCTATATTTGCACCCGCATTCAGGGAATACTGAGTGAGTCATTAAGGAGAAATGGCAGAGTGGTCGAATGCGGCGGTCTTGAAAACCGTTGTCTGTAACAGGACCGGGGGTTCGAATCCCTCTTTCTCCGCAAGTCCGAAGCGAAAGCTTCGGATTTTTTTTAGGGGATTAAAGAAAAAAGCTTGCACGTGCAAGCTTTTTTATGGTCTACATTTTTCTTTCTTAGTCAAAAATTAAATAATAACTGCTTTCTTAATCTAGTATCTTTAGTGATTGTGTATTAAATTTGTTACCTATTTAAT
>JBELFC010000142.1:0-8321 GCA_042093175.1 Tenacibaculum sp.
TAAAGCCAACTCAGGTAACTTTGGTTCCAGATGGAGAAAATGTATTAACTTCTAATGCTGGATGGGATACGGTAAAACATCAGTCGTATTTACAAGAAATAATTGCTGAGTTCAAAAAAGAAGGAATAAGAACCTCGATTTTTATAGATACAGATTTAAAATTAATAGAAGCTGCAGCAAAAACTGGAGCTGATAGAATAGAGTTGTATACTGAGAATTTTGCTAGTGAATTTGAGAAAGGGAATACTGAAGCGATAAAACCTTATATTAAAGCTGCAACTTTAGCTCATGATTTAGGTTTAGGGATTAATGCAGGGCATGACTTGAATTTAGAAAATATTTTGTTTTTTAAGCAGAATATTCCAAATTTAGCAGAAGTCTCTATAGGACATGCATTAATTTCTGAGAGTATATATTTAGGTATTCAAAATGTTGTAAATATGTATTTACATAAGTTAAAAGGATAGTTAAAAGGAAAGTGTTTTCGCGTTAATTGTATAAGTATGGAAATTTTACATTCAAGAATTGTAGGTGAGGGAATGCCGTTAATTGTTCTTCATGGCTATTTTGGTATGGGTGATAATTGGAAAAGTCATGCTAATAAATTAGCTAAAGATGGTTTTGAAGTTCATTTAATTGATCAGCGAAATCACGGACGAAGCTTTCATTCTGATCTTTTTGAATATGAGTTAATGGTAGAAGATTTACTAGCTTATATTGAATTTCATAAAATAGAAAAGTTACATTTATTGGGGCATTCGATGGGAGGGAAAACAGCAATGTTGTTTGCTACTGAATATGATGAGTTAGTTGAGAAGCTAGTAATCGCTGATATTTCACCTAAAAATTATCCTCCACATCATAATGATATTTTAGCAGCATTAAATTCTGTTGATTTTACTATTCAGAATTCTAGAAAATTGGTTGATGAAAAATTAGCAGAATTAATACCGCAAGCTGGAGTTCGTCAGTTTTTATTAAAAAGTCTTTATTGGAAAGAGAAAGGAAAGTTAGATTATCGTTTTAATTTGAAATCGTTAACGGAAAATAATAATGAAGTAGGAGTAGCATTACCTTCGTTTACTGTTTTTGAAGGAGAAACATTATTTTTATCAGGAGAGAACTCTGGTTATATTTCTAAAGAAGATGAACCTTTAATAATGGCTCATTTTCCAAAATCTATAATTCAAACGATAAAAAATGCAGGGCATTGGTTGCATGCTGAAAACCCAAATGATTTTTATCAAGAAGTAATAGATTTTTTATTGGATTAACTAAGTTATGAAAAAGCAAGTTTTTTAGAATTTTGTTTGTTGATGATTTTTACTAAAAAACGAGGCAGGAAAATTAAATAACCCACCCCGTTAGCGCCCCTCCGTATCTGCTTTAAGAGGGAAATTCAAGGGATACCTTCAATCTGCTTTATTTTTAATTTGATTAGCTATATTATTAATAGTATTGTTAATTGACTGTTTTTCTTTCATGTAGTTGTTAAAAACTATTGTGATAGCCTTGGCTATTACTAAGTTATTTCTTTTCCCAGAGTATACTTTCTGTATGGTTTCTAAAGAAAAGTCATAATCATTTTCTATTAGGTATTCTTTAACTTTCTCCCTGTATTTGGGAGGTTTAATTTTTTCTAATTCTTTTCGTTGCATTGTTGTTATCATAAAAACTACAGTTGTTTTTTAGTAAAATACAGCACTTTTAATTTATATTTGTACGTGTTTTGTACTTATGATATTACAAATTTACAAACAAAATTCTAATTAGAAAAACAAAATTAAAATAAATTTAGAAAAAAGTTATTTTTTAATGAGCGATTTTATTGATGAGACATATAAAAGAGTAGAGCAGATTATTGATTATAATAATTTGAATATTAAGTCTTTTGAAGATAGGATTGAGGTTTCTAATAATTCGATAGGTACTGCTATAAGAAGAAAAGCCTCATTTAAAAGTAATGTATTAAACAAAATTCTAAATTCTTTTCCTGATGTAAATCCAACATGGTTGTTAACTGGAAAAGGAAGTATGATTTTAAACGATATAACTAGAGAGCCAGAATCTGACTATAAAAATCAAAAGTTACATTATCAGATAAAAGAAAACCTCATTGAGTTGCTGTTGGAAGACAATGAGGTGAAAAATGTACTTTTAAATCAAGTGAAAAGTATAATTAATTAAAAAGTTATTTTAACTTTTTACCCAAAATATATAGCTTATCAATCCATTTATCTCGATGTTTTTCTGTTGAATTTTTAATAACAGATAAATAAGTGATTTTTACAGGTTTTATTCCGCAAAACTGAAGAACTCCTTTCTTTAATTGATTAATTGCAGGTCTTTTCATGAATAAATAGTCATACCATAGTGGAGTGTCTGAGGTGATTACAATTCTTGCTGTTTTTCCTTTTAAAAGTTTTTTAGGAAAAGGTTTTCCATTTACAGGTGCAAAAGTTATACCAGGCAAAAAAGCCCTATCTATAAAACCTTTCATAATAGCAGGGTAGCCTGCCCACCATAAAGGAAAAAACCAAACAATATGATCTGCTTTTTTAATTTTTTCAATAGCATTTATTAAATCAGGTTCCAGTTCTGTTCTTTTCTTGTAGCCAAATTTTAGATTTGGATTAAAATTTAAATCTACTATGTCAATTTGTTCAATATTTGCACTTGCTTTTTTTGCTCCTTTTTTATAAGAAGCACATAAAGCATGATTGAAGCTTTGTTTGTCAGGATGTCCGTTTATTAGTAAAATCTGTTTCATTTGTTTCTTATTTGTTTGATAACAAAGAAACGTATGCTTTAAAATTTATAAAAGGACATTTGTCTAATTATGAATAGACCTTCTTATTCTGCTTAAATGTCTTTGTGTAATACCTAAATAAGAAGCAAGATGGTTTAAGGGGATTGATTGAAGGTAATCAGGATGAGTTTTAAGTAATTCCTTGTATCGTTTTTCAGCACTTTCTTTTTGTAAAATAAAAACTCTTTTTTCTAAATTAATGTATTCCTGTTCAGCAAAAAACTTAAAAAGGCGCAACCAATTAGTACTTGATTCTTCAAGTTTTGAAAGTTGATTTTTTGATATTGAATATAGTTCAATATCTGTCAATGCTTGAATGCTTTCTGTTGTTTTTGTTTGTGTGATAAAAGATGAATATGCAGTGATAAATGAATTTTCTGATAAAAAGCAATAGGTAACTTCTTCTTCGGTAGAAGAGTAATAAAATGACCTGAAAACACCAGATATTACAAAAGCTACTTCTTTACATATGGCACCTTCTTTGATAAAAAAATCACCCTTACTTAATTTTTTGTAGGTAACTAAATTTAAAAATGTTTCAATTTCTTGATTTGTAAGAATATTATATGATTCAAGATGTTTTTTCATTTACTAAAAAGTTACTTTATCTAAACAAATATAGGTGATTTAGTGTGTTATATTGTAAATAAACTGGCCTATAACTTCACCAGAGTTATATAAAAAAGTTATACAGATTAAACAAATATAGATTGAAGAATATATTTTTTTTGAGGTTTTAGTTTTTTCTGTTTTTAAAATAAAAAATATTGAAACTAATAGTAAAATAAAATAAGACATAAATTTTCTTTTTTGAATTAATATAATTTTGAGCATATATATAATTGGTATTCTTAAAAGAAAGAATATTACAAAAACTAATAATTTTTTATTCATAATAAAAAACTGCCAAAAAAGCAGTAAAAATTATTTGGTATGATTATGGACTATAATTAAACTACAGTAGATAACTTTAAGAAGTACATTATTAGTATTGTGTAAGTTGTACTGTATTAACATTGATAAAAGAAAAAATGAAAATATTTTTAAAATTACTACTAACAGCCATAGCGGTTATTGTGTTGGCTGCAATTTTACCAGGAGTTACAGTTACGAATTATGTAACAGCTTTTATTGTTGCCATAACAATTTCATTATTGAATATGTTTGTAAAACCTCTTCTTATATTTTTTACGTTACCAGCAACTATAATAACCCTTGGATTGTTTTTATTTGTTATTAATGCAATAATTATAATTTTGGCAGGTAAATTAGTAAGTGGTTTTGTGGTAAGTGGTTTTTTTACTGCATTAATATTTAGTGTATTATTGTCAGTTTTTAGATCGTTTTTATTCTCTCTTTTGAAAGAAGAAAAAAAATAAAAAAGTATATTAAAATTTAATATCAAGATATAAGTCTTGAAAAATAAACAGCAAGTCTTTATTCTTATAGTTAAAAGACTTGGTTCTCAATAAGAAAAGTAGTAATTTTGCACCCGATTTTAAAGAAACAGATTTTAAGATGAACATAACAAAAGAAAACGTAGATGCATTAAATGCAGTTGTAAAAGTTGATATTGTTGCAGACGATTATAAAGAAAAAGTAACAAAAATATTAAACGATTACCGTAAGACAGCTAACATTCCAGGATTTAGGAAAGGTAATGTACCAATGGGAATGGTAAAGAAGCAATATGGTAAATCTGTAATGATTGATGAAGTAAATAAACTTTTACAAGAATCATTAAATAAATTTTTAGTAGAAGAGAAGTTAGATATTTTAGGTAATCCATTACCAAAAGTAAATGAAAACTTTTCTTGGGATTCTGAACAATTTTCTTTCGAATTTGAGTTAGGTTTAGCACCAGAATTTGATGTAGATTTAAAATCTAAAAAAGTAAAGCAATATAATATTGTTGCTACTGATGAATTAATTGAAAAAGAAGTTGAGAATATTCAAAGCCGTTATGGTAATGTTATTACTCAAGAAGTAGCAGAAGAGCATTCAAATGTTACAGGAACTTTTGTTAACGAAGAAAAAGAAATTAACAAAAAAGCTACTTTTTTAGTTAACGACTTAAAAGGTAAGAAAAACGAAAAAAAATTAATAGGAACCAAAGTTGGTGATGTTGTTGAATTAGAAACGAAAAAACTTTTTGCTGATGACCACAAATTAGAGCAAATTTTAGGGATTTCTAATGATGAGGCAAATGATTTAGATGTTAAGGTAACATTTACAGTTGAAGAAATCAATGTTACAGAAAAAGCAGATTTAGATCAAGAGTTGTTTGAAAAACTTTTTGCTGATGGAAGTGTTAAAACTGTTAGTGAATTAAAAGAAAAAATTAAAGAAGATGCTGAAAAGCAATTTCAACAACAAGCTGATCAACAATTGTTAAACTCAGTAACTGAAACTTTAGTAGAAAATACTAAATTTGATTTACCTAAAGAGTTTTTACAAAAATGGTTACAAACTGCAGGAGAAAAGCAATTAACTGCTGAAGAAGCTGTAGCTGAATATGAAAAGTCTGAAAAAGGATTACGTTATCAATTAATCGAAGGAAAGATTATGAAAGATAACGATATTAAATTAGATTATGCTGAATTAACTGATTACGCTAAAGGGTTTATTAGAACTCAAATGGCTCAGTTTGGTAATGCAAATCCAGAAGAAAAAGAATTAGATGAAATCGCAGGAAGAATTTTATCTAACCAAGACGAAGCACGTCGTTTACAAGAACAATTAATGTCTCAAAAATTAGTAACTTTCTTTAAAGGAAATATGAAATTTGATACTAAAGATGTATCTTATGAAGACTTCATTAAAGAAGTTTACAACGTAGATAAAAAATAAAAAACAATAGCATTGTTTAAAAACCTGAACATATTGTTCAGGTTTTTTTGTTACAAGAGATGGCTATAATATTAATGTAAATGTTCTTATATTTACATCTTTATAACCAGAAAAACATTTTACAATGGATTACGGAAAAGAGTTTGAAAAATACGCAACAAAACATCATGGAATAAATAGTACATACTTGGGTAAAGTAACTAGTAGCTTAACACCATATATTATGGAAGAGCGCCAGTTGAATATTACACAAATGGATGTTTTTTCTCGTTTAATGATGGATAGAATTATATTTTTAGGTACTGGTATTAATGACCAAGTAGCGAATGTAATTCAAGCGCAATTATTATTTTTAGAAAGTGTAGATGCTACTAAAGATATTTCAATATATATTAATTCTCCAGGAGGAGGAGTATATGCTGGTTTAGGGATTTACGATACTATGCAATTTATAAAACCTGATGTAGCTACGATTTGTACAGGTATGGCAGCATCAATGGGAGCTGTATTAATGTGTGCTGGAGAAAAAGGAAAACGTTCAGCATTACCTCATTCACGTATCATGATTCACCAACCATTAGGAGGAGCTCAAGGACAAGCTTCTGATATGGAAATAACAGTAAAAGAAATAGGGAAATTAAAAACAGAGTTATATAATATTATTTCTCATCATTCTGGGCAACCTTTTGATAAAGTTCATGAAGATTCTGATAGAGATTATTGGATGAAAGCTGATGAAGCAAAAGCATATGGAATGGTTGATGAAATTTTAACTAGAAAATAATTTCTGAAGTTATTATAAGTAAAAAAGTATATTTTTTACTCAAATAACAACAACAATACAATAAAGCAAGAATAATGTCGAAAGAAGAAAACTTACAATGTTCCTTTTGTGGTAGAAAAAAACCAGAAACAGATTTATTAATAGCAGGTTTAGATGCACATATTTGTGATAAGTGTATTGAACAAGCTCATGGAATAGTTGAAGAGGAAGTAGCAGAAGCTAAAACGAGTAGCTTATCAAGTGATTTAACTTTAAAAAAGCCAAAAGATATTAAAGCTTTTTTAGATGAATATATCATAGGTCAAAGTCAAACTAAAAAATCAATGTCAGTAGCTGTATATAATCATTACAAAAGATTATTGCAAACTAAAGATGATGAGAATGAAGTTGAAATTGAAAAGTCAAACATTGTTTTAGTAGGTGAAACAGGAACAGGTAAAACACTAGTAGCACGTACAATTGCTAAAATGTTAAATGTTCCATTTTCAATAGTAGACGCTACAGTGTTAACGCAAGCCGGATATGTAGGAGAAGATGTAGAAAGTATTTTAAGTCGTTTGTTACAAGCAGCTGACTATGATGTGGAAAAAGCTGAACGTGGAATTGTTTTTATTGATGAAATAGATAAAATAGCTCGTAAAGGAGATAACCCATCAATTACTCGAGATGTTTCAGGAGAAGGCGTGCAACAAGCTTTATTAAAGCTTTTAGAAGGAGCTGTTGTAAATGTTGCACCTAAAGGTGGAAGAAAACATCCTGAACAAAAATTTATAGAAGTTAATACTAAAGATATTTTATTTATAGCAGGAGGAGCTTTTTCTGGAATTGATAGAATTATTAGTAAGCGTTTAAATATGCAAGCTGTTGGGTATAGTGCTTCTATAGATGAAGATAAAGTAGATGAAAGTAATTTGTTGCAATACATTATTCCTTCAGATTTAAAAAACTTTGGTTTAATACCTGAAATCATAGGTCGTTTGCCAGTTTTAAGTTATATGAATCCGTTAGATGCTAAAACATTGCGTGCTATTTTAACAGAGCCTAAAAACTCAATCATTAAACAATATACAAAGTTATTTGCGATGGATGATGTAGAGTTTTCTATGACTGAAGAAGCATTAATGTTTATTGTAGGTAAAGCTGTTGAGTATAAATTAGGAGCACGTGGTTTACGATCATTATGTGAGGCTATTTTAACAGATGCTATGTTTGAACTTCCAAGTACCGATGACAAAGAATTTGTTGTTGACGTAGCGTATGCAGAAAATAAACTTACTAAAAATGCTTTAACAAAATTAAGAGCAGCTTCTTAAAAAAAAACAAGAATAAAAAAGCCTCATTTTTAATAAAATGAGGCTTTTTTTATGTTAAAAAAATGTGCTTTTAAAGCGCTTTAACTTTACTATGTTTAACTATCCAATCTGAAAGCTGAGAAGCAGTTATGTTGTACTTCTGCTGTATTTTACTTTTAACACTTTGTGTATATGAATGGTTTAAAACTAATTTTTCATACTCACCAACAACAGATTTTTTAAATTTTAAATAATAACTTTCAGTACTTTCTTTTTGAGGTATTGTTTTGGCTTTTAAAGAAGGAGTACCAAATTGGTCTATCCATTTAGTAAGATCACCAGGGTTTAAGTTATATTTTTGTTGTATTTCTTCTTTTTTACTTTGTAAATAGGAAGGGTTTAAAACTAATTTTTCATATTCATTAACGGCTAAATGTTTAAACTTTGAAAAATAAACTGCAGTATTTGTTTTTATAACAGTTTTGTTAGTGTTAGTTAAATTTGAATATTCAGCTATCCATTGAGTAAATTGACTACCATCTAAATTATATTTTTGTTGAACTTCAAGTTTCTTGTTATCAAGATG
>JBELFC010000143.1:0-8301 GCA_042093175.1 Tenacibaculum sp.
ATTCAATTAATTAATATTAATGAAGTAATTTACATAAAGGGAGCTGGTGTATACACTGAGGTATACTTAATAAATGGAGAAAAAGAACTACATGATAAATCTTTAGAAAAACTTTCTCAACTGTTACCTCAAACCTTTTACCGTATTCATAAATCTTACTTGGTTAAAATTACAGAGATTAAGGAAATAATAATACAATCAGGAAGCAAATACTCTATTGAATTAAAAAACGATGATATCCTTCCTGTTGGTAGAACAAGGTATAAAACATTAAAAGAATCATTATTGTAAAAAACCTATTTCAGTTTTGAAATAGGTTTTTATATATATTATATTAAAAATTGATAATTTGGGAATTTTATGCTATGTAAGCATTCCTCCATCAACTGATAATGTTTGCCCTGTAATATACGCACTCATATCAGATGCTAAAAACACACAAGCATTTGCTATATCTTTAGGACTTCCTCCTCTTTTTAAAGGAATTTCATTACGCCAACCTTCAACTACTTTCTCGTCTAACTTAGCAGTCATTTCAGTTTCAATAAATCCTGGAGCAACAACATTACTTCTTATATTTCTAGAACCTAACTCTAATGCTACAGATTTAGAAAAACCTAAAATACCAGCTTTAGAAGCTGCATAATTTGCCTGCCCTGCATTTCCTTTTAAACCTACAACAGAACTCATATTAATAATTGAACCTGCACGTTGTTTCATCATTGGACGAATAACTGCTTTTGTTAAATTAAAAACAGACTTTAAGTTAACTTGTATAACCTTATCAAAATCATCTTCAGAAATACGCATTAATAAATTATCTTTAGTAATACCTGCATTATTTACCAAAATATCTATTGTTCCAAATTCCTTTAAAACATCTTTAGCTAATTCTTGAGCTGCATCAAATTCAGCTGCATTAGATTGGTATCCTATAGCTTTTACACCTAAATCTGTTAATTCTTTTTCTAATGCTTTAGCAGCATCTACAGATGAACTGTACGTGAAAGCAACATTAGCTCCTTGTGCTGCAAATTCTATGGCAATACCTCTACCAATACCTCTGGTTGCTCCAGTTATAATTGCGGTTTTATTTTCTAAAAGTTTCATTTATTAGTTGTTTTAACTATAGCAAATATACTATAATACTCTTTAATCTATAATTTTCAAGTTTAAAAATATTACTGTGAAATTTCTCTTTTAGCAATAAAAAAACCATAGATTTTTATAAAAAATCTATGGTTTTGAATAATTTAAAAAGGGTTAACTTATTGCTTCACCTCTTTTTTATCTACGTAATTAAATAATTTATCTACATCTAATTCAGTAATTTTACCTAATTTCTGTAACGATTTAACATCTAAATCTTTCTTATTTCCTATTACCATTACGTTATATGATTCTCCTTTAACATTTTTATCAAAGAACGATTTTAAATCAGTTATAGTCATATTTTTAATCGTGTTATACATTTCTTCACGATTATCATTATCAATACCTAAATTCTTTAATCTTTCATAAGACCAAAAGATACTAGATTTTGTAATTCTTTGAGCTGCAATTTTCTTTAATGTAGCTTCTTTTGCTGCATTAAATTGCTTTTCAGCCTCTGGCATATTATTCATTAAATCCATCATAGCATCAACTGCTTGCGATAATTTATTTGCTTGAGTACCTACATACGCCATTACATAATTTGAATCGTCTTTTTTACTTGCATTACTATAAGATGCAAATGCAGAATATGCTAAAGATTTACTTTCTCTAATCTCCTGGAATACAATTGATGATAATCCACTACCAAAATAAGTGTTGAATAATGTTGATGCTGCTAAGTTTTTAGGATCAAACGGAGCACCTTTTGCTAAAAATAATAACTCACTTTGAACCATATCATAGTTAGTAAAAAATACATTACCTCCTGTTTCAGTTTCTTTATATACTTTTTTCTCAGGGTAATCTTTTAATTCTCCATATAATTTATGGTGAGTATTTAAAGCAGAAACAGCTCCATCAACATCTTTTCCATAATAAAAAATACGTTGCTTATAGTTTTTCATATCTTTTACAATATTCACTAACTCTTCTGGATTAATTGCTTTTAACTCATCTATTTGCATAATATCACGTAAACGAGAGTTTTCACCATATTTACCATAGTTCATTAATCCTCCCCAAAGAATATTACCTTTTTGAGTTTTACCATCTTGACGTCCTTTGTAAATTTTTTCTACATACTTAGTATATGCTTCTGGATCAGCTTTAGCATTATCCCATAAATGTTCAAGTAATTCAAGTCCTTTTGACAGGTTTTCTTTCAAACCTCTTAAACCTACATACGTTTTATCATTTTGAGCACTTACATAATAGTTAATACCTAATTTGTAAAACTCTTTTTTAATTTCTTCAGCTGAATACTTATCAGTACCAATATACTCTAGATAACCAGCAGCTAAACTTAATTTCTTATTATGATCACCACCCATATCAAAAATGATATTTAAATCAAATAAGTCATTCTTTTGATTAGTTACATAAGAAACATTTATATCGTTTGCTGTTTTAGTTTCTTTGATTGCAGTTTTATAATCTATAAACTTTGGTTCTAAAGTAGCAGATTCAACTTTATTAAAAGCTTGAATAAACTCAGAACTTTTACCTCTATTTAAATTTACAGGAGTTATTCCAGGGTTTTCAACTTTTACAATATTCTTATCTTCCCCTTTTCTTTTATAAGTAACTACATAATTATTTTGGTAAAAATTATTAGCAAAGTCTACTAATTCTTTTTTAGTTACTTTCTTTAAGTCATTTAAAAACTTAACTTTATTTTCCCATTTTTCATGGTGTATAAATGCATTATAATATGCACTAGCTAATGCAGTATTATTTTCATATTGACGAGTTTGACTTAATTTTAAATCATTTACAACCGCTTCAATCATCCAATCGTCAAACTCTCCTTTTTTTAATTTTTCGATTTGCTCAAGTAATAAATCTTTAACTTCTTCTAAAGTTTGTCCTGATTTAGGATTACCAGTAAAATTATGGTATCCGTAATCATTTAAAAATGTAGGAGAACAACCAGCTCTTTGAACAACTTGCTTTTGGTTTAAATTTAAATCTAATAAACCTGCATTTCCGTTTGCCATGATCATATCACATAAAGTAACTAATTTTTCTTCTTCAGTACTTACTCCTTTAGAACGATACGCTATAGAAACACTTTCAGATGTTGGACCAAAAACCTCGTTTATAACCGGTTGAGTTATTGCATCCTCTTTTGGTAACACTGGATGTGTTAATTCTTTTTTCTCGAATTTCCCAAAATTATCGTTTACCTTTTTAATTGTAGCATCAAAATCAAGATCTCCAACTAACACTACTGCCATATTATTAGGTACATAATATTTGTCAAAATAATTATTGATATCAACTAAAGAAGGATTCTTTAAATGTTCAGCTGTTCCAATAGTTTTTTGTTGTCCGTAAGGGTGCTTAGGAAATAACCCTTCTAACATTGCAGCATAACGTTTTCTAAAGTCATTATCTTGTCCTCTATTAAACTCTTCAAATACAGCTTCTAATTCTGTATGAAATAAACGTAGAACTAACGTACTAAAACGCTCAGACTCTAAACTTAACCACTTATCTAATTCATTTGCAGGAATTTTATTTTTATATACAGTTTCTTCAAACCATGTATGTGCATTAGTACCTGTTGCACCTAATGAACTAGTCATTTTATCATATTCATTAGCGATAGAAAAATTAGATGCCTCTAAAGAAACTTTATCAATTTCTTTATAAATAGCTTTCTTTTTTTCAAGGTCCTCTTCTGTTCTATGTTGCTCATATAAATCAGAAATTTTTTTCAAATATTCTTTTTCTTTTTCCCAATCTAAAGTTCCTATTTTATGAGTTCCTTTAAATACCATATGCTCTAAATAGTGAGCTAAACCAGTAGATTCTTTTGGATCATAATTTGATCCTGCACGAACTGCAATATAAGTTTGAATTTTAGGCTCATCAGTATTTTTACTTAAATATACTTTTAAACCATTTTTTAATGTGTACAAACGAAGTCCTGTAGGATCATTTGCAACAGTTTCATATGCAAAACCATTTGCATCTGTTTTTTGTTCTGTTTTTACTTCATTATTTGTAGTAGTTGATTGTTTACAACTAGACACAAATACAAGTAACATGCTAACTAATAGCAACTTAAATTTCATCATGATAATTAATAGTGTTTGATTAAAATAAAAAATCCGTTGAATTTACAAATTCAACGGATTTTATTTAGTTAAATTATGTTAATTCAACATTTTTTTTTGATTTATGGTTAAATTAAGCTAAAACCTTAGCTACCATTTCACCTATTTTAGCTGGAGATTCAACAACATGAACTCCGTTTTCAGCTAATATTTTCATTTTTGCTTGAGCAGTATCATCATCACCTCCTACAATAGCTCCTGCATGTCCCATTGTTCTTCCTGCTGGTGCAGTTTGCCCTGCTATAAAACCTACAACAGGCTTTCTATTACCATCAGCTTTAATCCAACGAGCAGCTTCAGCTTCTAAGTTACCACCTATTTCACCAATCATTACGATTGCTTCAGTTTCTTCATCATTCATTAATAACTCAACAGCTTCCTTTGTAGTAGTTCCAATAATAGGATCTCCTCCAATACCAATAGCTGTAGTTATTCCAAAACCTTGTTTTACAACTTGATCAGCTGCTTCATATGTTAATGTTCCAGATTTAGAAACAATACCTACTTTTCCTTTTTTGAAAATAAATCCTGGCATAATTCCTACTTTAGCTTCATCAGGAGTAATAACTCCAGGACAGTTAGGTCCTACTAAAGTACAATCTTCTTTAGCATCGATATAAGCTTTCACCTTTACCATATCAGCTGTAGGAATACCTTCAGTAATACAAATAATTACTTTAATTCCTGCTTCAGCTGATTCCATAATAGCATCAGCGGCAAATGCTGGTGGTACAAAAATAATAGAAGTATCAGCACCTGCTTTTTGTACAGCTTCATCTACTGTATTAAAAACTGGCTTACCTAAATGCTCTTGCCCTCCTTTACCTGGTGTAACACCTCCAACAATGTTGGTTCCATAATCTATCATTTGACCAGCATGAAAAGTTCCTTCACTACCAGTAAATCCTTGTACTATAATTTTTGAATCCTTATTTACTAAAACACTCATTGGTTTGTTTTTATTTTTAAATTTGCTATGACAAAAATAGTTTTTTAGAACTTATTTTTGAAACTTTTATTTCTTTTTTTGTTCTTTTAAGAAACGTTTAATTTCTGCGATCTCTTTTAACTTTTCTCTTGACTCTGAAATTGGGGTTCCAAAATACGATTTACCACCTTTAATAGATTTTGTTACTCCTGTTTGACCAAGAATAACTGCGCCTTTTCCAATAGTAATTCCACTGTTTGTACCTACCTGTCCCCAAATAGTTACTTCATCTTCTATTATTACGCAACCTGCAATCCCTGTTTGTGAAGCTATTAAACATTTTTTTCCAACAACAGTATCATGACCAATATGAACTTGGTTGTCAATTTTTGTCCCTTCTTTAATAGTAGTATTACCAGTTACTCCTCTATCTATAGTACAAGAAGCTCCTAAATCAACATTATTTTCAAGAATAACAGTTCCTCCTGAAATTAACTTATCAAATCCTTCTGGTCTATTCTTATAATAAAAAGCATCTGCTCCTATAACGGTATTAGCATGTATCGTTACATTATCACCTATACTACAATTACTATAAATTGTTACATTAGGGTGAATTACACAATTTTTACCTATAGAAACATTTTCTCCGATAAAAACATTTGGTTGAATTATAGTACCCTCTCCTATTATTGAAGTTTCTGAAATACTAGTTTTTGAAGCAATAAAAGGGTTAAAATGTTTTGTTATTTTATTAAAATCACGAAAAGGATCATCAGAAATCAATAACGATTTTCCTTCAGGGCATTCTACTTTTTTATTAATTAAAACTGTAGTTGCTTTTGACTTTAAAGCTTTATCATAGTACTTAGGATGATCAACGAAAACAATATCACCTTTTTCTACAACATGAATTTCATTAATTCCTGTTATAGTAAAGTTTTTTTCGCCAACATATTCAATATTTAATAATGTAGCTATTTGCTCTAAAGTTTGTGCTTTTTTAAATTTCATTCTAAAAAGAAATTCCCGCCTTAGCGGGAATATTAATTATTCTTTTATACGCTCTTGGTATGTACCTTTAGTCGTTTCAATCTTTATTTTATCTCCTTCATTAATAAATAAAGGAACATTTACTCTTGCACCAGTTTCAACTGTAGCTGGCTTAGTTGCATTCGTTGCTGTGTTTCCTTTAACACCTGGTTCAGTATGTGTTACTTCTAAGATAACACTTGCTGGCATATCTACTGATAAAGGCATATCATCTTCTGAATTGATAATAATAGTTACAACTTCTCCTTCTTTCATTAATTCTGGAGCATCTAAAGTGCTTTTTTCTAATGTAATTTGAGAATAGTCAACTTGATTCATAAAATGAAATGTTTCACCTTCACTATACAAATATTGGAATTTATGAGTTTCAACTCTAACATCATCAATCTTTCTTCCTGAAGGGAAAGTGTTGTCTATTACTTTACCACTAGTAACACTTTTTAATTTTGTTCTAACAAATGCAGGTCCTTTTCCTGGCTTAACATGCAAAAATTCAACAACTTTATAAATGTCATTGTTATATCTCATGCATAGTCCGTTTTTAATATCTGATGTTGTTGCCATTTTATATTCTTATGTTTTTATTAGTTCTTAAATTATTAACAATTTTATATTGTTAACTCGCTTTAAAATATCCTTTCATGATACCTCTATGAGAATCTTTTACAAATTGTAAAATTTCATCTCTTTCAGAAGTTGCTTGCATTTCAGCTTCAATAATTTCAACTCCTTGAGTATTATTATAATTTTTCTGATACAAAATTCTATAAATATCCTGTATCTCTCTTATTTTTTCTGTTGAAAAACCTCTCCTTCTTAAACCTACTGAATTAATTCCTACATATGACAAAGGTTCACGCGCAGCCTTAACAAAAGGTGGTACATCCTTTCTAACTAATGATCCTCCAGTTACAAAAGCATGTTTTCCAACAGAAGCAAATTGATGAACAGCAACCATACCTGCTAATACAACGTTATCTCCTACTGTTACATGCCCTGCTAGGGTTGTATTATTAGAAAAAATACAATTATCACCAACAATACAATCATGTGCAATATGGCAATATGCCATTATTAAACAATTATTACCTATAACTGTTTTCATTCTATCAGAAGTTCCTCTGTTTATTGTTACACATTCTCTGATTGTAACGTTATCACCAATAATAACAGTCGTTTCTTCATCATCAAACTTCAAATCTTGGGGTATTGCAGAAACTACAGACCCAGGGAAAATACGACAATTTTTACCTATACGTGCTCCTTCCATTATAGTAACATTTGATCCTATCCAAGTTCCTGATCCAATTTCTACATTTGCATGTATTGTTGTAAAAGGTTCAATAACTACATTTCTTGCAATTTTTGCTTGAGGATGTACGTATGCTAGAGGTTGATTCATAATTTATTTCACTTTAGAAATTTGAGCCATTAATTCGGCTTCACATACTAATTTACCATTAGCATATGCATAAGATTGCATATGACAAATACCTCTACGTATTGGTCCTATCAATTCTGCTTTAAATGTTAAAGTATCACCTGGTAATACTTTCTGTTTAAACTTAACATTATCCATTTTCATAAAATAAGTTAAGTAGTTTTCTGGATCAGGAACCGTATTTAATACTAATACTCCTCCACATTGAGCCATTGCTTCAACCTGTAAAACTCCAGGCATTACCGGTGCACCAGGAAAATGTCCAACAAAGAAATTTTCATTCATTGTTACATTTTTCATCCCAACAACATGAGTATCTGATAATTCAATAATTCTATCTATCAATAAAAATGGTGGACGATGTGGTAAAATATCCATTATTTGGTGGATATCCATTAAAGGAGGTTGATCTAAATCATATTTAGGAACATTGTTTCGCTTTTCTAACTTAATGATTTTAGCTAGCTTCTTTGCGAAAAGAGTATTCACTAAATGTCCAGGCTTATTAGCTATTACTTTACCTTTAATACGAGTTCCAACAAGTGCTAAATCACCAATAACATCTAATAATTTATGTCTAGCTGCTTCATTTGCCCAATGTA
>JBELFC010000144.1:0-8229 GCA_042093175.1 Tenacibaculum sp.
GCGTATAGGCTTTGCTAGCTATAATGAAGAAGAAATTTATGAGTTAGTAAGTTGTTTAGAGAAAGTAATGAAAGAAGTAAAAACTATAAGTTTGCTTTAATCATTCTATTGTTTCCAAACAAATCTTTACGAAGTTCAATGTTTTTAAATCCTTTTTTATGAAGCATTCCTGCAGTTTCACTTCCTAAATATTGGTTTATTTCAAAGAAAAGAAAACCGTGAGAAGAAAGATGGTTTTTTGCTAAATCTGCTATTTTAGTATAAAAAATTAAAGGATTATCATCTTCAACAAATAAGGCTAAATGAGGTTCATTTTGTAAAACATTATTTTTAATTTCTATTTTTTCTAAGTTCCTTACATATGGAGGATTAGAAACAATAATGTCAAACTTAATAATTTCATCAGATGTTGTTTTTTTCGTAAAAACATTTAAAGAATCTGCTTTTAATATATCTAAATTTAAAAATTGAACAAGAGAATTATTTAAATCTGAATTATGCTTAGCTATTTTTAAAGCTTCTTCAGAAACATCAATAGCACAAATCATAGAATTATCAATATTAACTTTTAAACTTATAGGGATGCATCCCGAACCTGTACCGATATCTAGGATAGATAAAGATTTTGTTTGATTATTTGTTCTAATCTCTTTTACTTCTGAAATAATCCAATCAACTAACTCTTCTGTTTCTGGACGAGGAATTAATGTGTATCTATTAACATGAAAAGGTAATCCATAAAACTCAGTTTTACCTAAAATATATTGTATGGGCTCTTCTTTTTTTAATCGTGCTAAAGCTTTATTTAAAATAGTTTCATTTTCAGAAGAAATTTCAAAATTAGGCTGTAAAGTAATATCTATACGTTGTAAATTTAAATACTCTTCTATTAAATAAAAGAAAAAGGTATCTATTTCAGTTTGTGGATAAACTGAAGATAGTTGATAAATGAAATTATTTTTATACTCTTTAATTGTCATTGTATAAAGTATTCAGTTTTATAACTCTTTAATCATCCATACATTGCAGGAAAAATGTCCTGTATCTCCCATAGGTTTATCTAAGTTAACAAAACCGTTTTTTTTATATAGAGCTCTAGCAGCATCCATGTAAGGCATAGTTTCTAAATAGCAATGTTCAAATCCTTGTTTTTTGGCTTCATTTAAAGAAAATTCAATAAGCTTACTTCCAAGTCCTTTTCCTCTAGCTATAGGTAAAAAATACATTTTTTGAAATTCACAAACATTACCTTCAAAATTGTCGAGTTTAGAAAAACCGGCACCTCCAACTATTTTATTTTTGTGTTCAATAATATAATAACCAGCATTCTCTTCTTGATAAGTTTCATACATTTCATCAGTAGCATTGTCTTCATAAGCAGTACCAACTTTAGGTACACCAAACTCAATTAAAACGTCACGAATAACAGAAGCAATTTGCTTATTATCCTCAGGTTTAATTTCTCTTATAATAAAATCAGATGGTATCATAGGAATGTAGTATTTTTGTACATACAAAATTACTTAAAATTAAATACAAAAATGATGAAAAGATTCACCTATTTTTCAATACTATTTTTATTTATAACAAGTTGTTCTGTTAAAAAGAAACCAATTTTTTTAAAATTAGATGATATTAAAATTGTGTCTTTTAAAATGGATACCATTCGTTTAAAAGCCATGGCATATTTTAAAAATGAAAATGATATTGGAGGTAAGATTTCTACAGATAAAATAAAAGTAATTATTAATGGAAGTGAAGTAGCTGAAGTATTTTCTGAACAATTTAAAGTACCTGCAAATAAAGAATTTTCTATTCCTTTAAAGGTTATTATTCCATCAAAAAAAGTATTTGAAAACAATAAAGGAGGCATTTTAGGTGGAATCCTAAATTCAGTATTAAATAAAAGTTTAGATGTTACTTTTAAAGGGAACATAAAGTATAAAGTACTAGGATTTTCTAGTACATATCCAATTGATAAAACAGAGAAAATAAAATTTTAGGTTATTTTGAATCACGAAAAGTATATGAGCCGCTGTTTGCAATTGGCTCAAAAAGGAATTGGAACAGTTAGACCTAACCCTTCAGTTGGAGCAGTTATTGTATTAAATAATAAAATAATAGGAGAGGGGTTTACTTCTCCTTATGGTGGTAATCATGCAGAAGTAAATGCTATTCATTCAGTAAAGAATAAAGAATTATTAAAAAATGCTACAATATATGTAACCTTGGAGCCATGTTCACATTATGGAAAAACTCCACCGTGTGCTGATTTAATAGTAAAAATGAAAATTCCTAATGTTGTAATTGGTTGTTTAGATACAAATAGTTTAGTTGCGGGAAAGGGTATTGAACGTTTAAAAAAAGAAGGTTGTAGTGTTATGGTAGGGGTGTTAGAAAAAGAATGTTTTGAGCATCATAAACGTTTTTTTACTGTTCAAAATAAAAAACGTCCTTACATTATTTTAAAATGGGCTGAAACACTTGATGGTTTTATAGCACCTTTAACTAAGAGTGAACAAAAACCAATATGGATTTCAAATTCATATTCACAACAGTTAGTGCATAAATGGCGAAGTGAAGAGCATGCTATTTTAGTTGGTACAAATACTGTTATTGCTGATAATCCAAAGTTAAATGTAAGAAGTTGGTCAGGAAATAATCCTGTAAGAATTGTTATTGATAAAAACTTAAGAATTCCCTTAGAAACTAATATTTTTGATGAATCTATTAAAACAATAATAATAATTGATTCAAATACAAATAAAAATAGATTAGTAGATAAAATTAGTGGATTTAAGTGTCACATAGAACAAATTGATTTTTCAATAGAAATAGCTCAACAAATATGTGAAGTATTACATAAACATCAAATACAATCAGTTATTGTTGAAGGTGGAAAACAAACTCTACAAACATTTATTGATGCAAATTTATGGGATGAAGCAAAAATTTTTATTGGTGATAATAAATTTCAAGAAGGAGTAAGAAATCCAAATTTTAAAGGAACATTGATTTCCGAAGAAAAATTAAGTAACGATATATTAAGAACCTATATAAATGATTAAAAATATCATTTTTGATTTTGGTGATGTATTCATCAATTTAGATAAGCAAGCAACATACAAGGAATTAGCAAAGTTAGGAGTAACAGAAGTTTCTGAAGAGATGATGCAAGTATATTATAGATATGAAATGGGATTAATTACTACCAAAGAGTTTGTTGGTTTTTACCATAAAAAATTTAATATAGCTAAAAAGGATTTGATTGATGCTTGGAATGCCATTTTATTAAATTTTCCATTACACCGGTTAGAGTTTTTAAAAGAGCTTGAGAAATCTGGTAAGTACCGTTTATTTTTATTGAGTAATACTAATGAATTACATATTTCTTGGATACAAAATGATTGGGGAAATAACTTGTATCAGGAGTTTAAAAATTGTTTTGAGCAATTTTATTTATCGCATGAAATTAATTTACGTAAACCTAACGAGAATATTTATGAGTTTGTATTAGGAGAAAACAATTTATTAGCCTCAGAAACAATTTTTATTGATGATACAAAAGAAAATACAGATATAGCAAAAAATATGGGAATCCATGTATGGAATATAAATCCAGAAACAGAAGATGTCGTTAATTTATTAAATAGAAAAGAGTTTTTATAGGATGATATATTTAGTGTTAAGCGTTGTGTTTTCAACGTCTTTATTTGTAATATTTAAGTATTTTAATATTTATAAAGTAAATACTTTACAAGCTATTGTTGTAAATTATGTAGTAGCCTTTACTCTAGGTATGTTTTCAGCAAATGCTTTTAGTGAATTAGCAACAATAAATTTGCAACCTTGGTTTTATGGAGCAGTTTCATTAGGCTTGTTGTTTGTAACAATTTTCTTTGTAATGGCTATGACAGCTCAATATAACGGTGTTTCAGTTGCTTCGATTGCAGGAAAAATGTCAGTAGTTGTACCTATTGTTTTTGGTATTATTTTATATAATGAAAGTGTAACAGTTTTAAAGGTAATAGGTATATTAATAGCTTTGATAGCTGTATATTTATCTTCAATTAAAGAAAAAAAATCAACAACAAAAGCAGGTTTGTTATTTCCAGTTTTATTGTTTTTAGGTTCTGGAGTTATAGATACAACTTTAAAATATGTAGAAACTAATTTTGTAACTCTTGATGGAGTTGATTTTTTCTCGGGTAGTTTATTTGGTTTTGCTGCTTTTTTTGGAATAGTAATTTTGTTAATAAAGCAATTGATTTCAAAGGAAAAAATAGAAAAGAAAAGTATAATAGCTGGTGTTATATTAGGGATTCCTAATTATTATTCAATTGTTTTTTTAATTAAAGCTTTGCAAAATAAAAACTTTGAAAGCTCAACATTATTTACAGTAAATAATGTAGGAATAGTTATTGCGTCTACTTTGGTTGGATTGCTGTTATTTAAAGAGAATTTTAGTGTAAAAAATAAAATAGGAGTAGTTTTGGCTATTTTAGGAATTATTCTAGTAACTATAGCTTAATGAGTGAAATAAAAGATACATATAAAACAATAACAAAACCTTCAGAAGAAACCCTGTTTAAAGATAGAAACAGCAAGTTTTTTGGTTATGCATTTCCCGTTTTTAATGAAGATGATGTAAAAAAAGCTTTAGAAGGCTTGAAAAAACAACATCATTCTGCACGTCATTTTTGCTATGCATGGCAGTTAGGAACAGAAAAAACAAGGTTTAGAGCTAATGATGATGGAGAGCCAAGTAACTCAGCAGGACAACCTATTTATGGGCAAATTCAGGCTTTTGATGTAACTAATGTTTTAATAGTTTCCGTTCGTTATTTTGGAGGAACTAAATTAGGAGTAGGTGGTTTAATTAATGCGTATAGATCTTCTGCTCAATTTGCTTTAGAAGCTTCAGATATTATAGAGAAAACTATTGATATACATTATAAGTTAACTTTCGGTTACGATATGATGAATAAAGTACAACGTATTGTAAAAGAGCGTAGTATTGAAATTATTAATCAGAAATTAGAGTTAGCATGTGAGTATACAATTTCAGTTCGTAAAAAAGAAGCACAGGTTGTTTTTGATATATTCACTAATTTATTTAAAGTAGAAATTAAAGAATTGTAATTTGAATATCAATTCATTTTAACTAAATTAGCTATGTGTAAGCTTAATTAATTAAACTAAAAATATAATGGAAAACTTCTTAACTTTTTTAACAGAACATTCCAGTGGCATTATAATACTTATTTTGCTTATGTTTTCATGTTTAATAATGATAAACTGGCTTGCTAAAATTTTTAATTGGGGTAAATACAAAAATCCCGAAGTTAATAGTAAAGATTATGGAAATTTAATTTATGTGACAACGCAATTTTTTGCTAATTTAATTAATGATTTTAAACACTTTTTAGCTTTAGTTATCATAATAATTTTTGCTGGTTTAATAGTGTACTCTATGGCAGCTACTCCAGATTTTAATAATAAAATGAAAGCGTTACAACTTGTAATAGCTTCATTGGGAGGTATAGTTGGAACAGTAATAGGATATTATTTTGGAGAATCTGCTGCAAGAACGAATTCATCTAGAATAACAACTACAAATGAGGTTACTCAATTAGACACTATTGAAAATAATTCAATAGAAGAAGAAATTCAACAAGCTCCTGAAATTGAAGAAAATTAAGAGGTTATGAATAGTAGAGTAAAAACATATGATATAAAAGTACGAGACTCGATTTTTAGCCCGAATAAAAAAGGTGTAAATAAAGAATTAATTGCTCATTATAAAAAAAATACTTCTAGAAGTAGTAAAACACTGTATAAAGTATATTTATTTATTGAGGGTAAAGACTTGCCTTTTATTAAAAAAGTTAAATATACACTACATAAAACCTTTAGAAACCCTGTTAAAACCATTGAAAGAAAATCTGATAATACAAATTGTTCATTAGTAATTTGGACATGGGGACTTTTTAATATAAAAGTTGAATTAGAAGATATTAATGGTGAAATAATACATATGAATCATTACCTTAATTACGGAAGTGAAGTAAAAACTAAAGGAGTAAATTGGATTTCTACAACTTAATATCTTAATCTGCAATTAACTTATTTCATTCAATAAAATTTTGTTTCAATCTTTAATTTAATAGATTTTAATATATCTATTAATAGAACTCTTCATTTATATTATATTTCTTTAATACACTTAACTTACTGTATGTTAGTTGTTTTTTGTTTAAAACAGGTATTTGTGTATTGTTAAATTTCTTTAATAATTTTATTTAGTTAGGAATCCTTACTATATTTGTGGTGGCAATATTGCTGAAAATTTTAAAAACAGAAAAATGAGTAAATCAATTTTTTATCACGCAGGTTGTTCAGTATGCATAAGTGCTGAGCATGAAATTGTAAAGTTAATAGGTAAGGACAATGTTGAAATTGTAAATATTGGAGAAAACAGGTCTAGAATTGAAGAAGCAGAATTGGTAGGAGTAAAATCTGTACCAGCATTATTAACTCCAACTAATAATGTTTTGCATCTTAATTTTGGTGCTTCTATGGCAGATGTAAAAGGTTAAAATAGTAAAGTTAAGTAGTGAACAACTAATTGTTCACTACTTAATTAATAATAATCTAATCAATTTATTAAATAATTGAATTCAGTGTTAAAATAGGTTATAAGATATAACTAAGAATAAAAACTAGTGATTTTTAATTAGGATTGCTAACTTTGTGCTATTAAACATAATAAACTAATGGCTATACTACCTAACTTAATTTTAAAGTCAAGAGATACCTCTTTAATTGAATTAAGTAATATTCATTTTAGTAAAAGCAATAAGGATATATTAAGTCAATTACTCAAAGAATTTAAGTATTTAAATATTCTTCGTGAATATGAATTACCAGTAGATAATAAAATTCTTTTATATGGGCACACTGGCTGTGGAAAAACCACTACAGCTAAGGCGATAGCTCATAAATTAGATAAGGAAATATTAATTTTGAATTTAGGAGAAATTATTTCTTCGAAGTTAGGTGAAACAGCTAAAAATATTACAAGTGTATTTAAGAAAGCTTCACGAGAAAATTCAGTTCTTTTTTTAGATGAATTTGATTATATAGGCAAAACTCGTGATTACGATACTAAAGATTCTGGAGAAATGAAGCGGTTAGTGAATACTCTTATTCAACAAATTGATCAACTACCTAATACTACTTTATTAATAGCTGCAACAAATCATTCAAGTATTATTGATTCAGCACTATTAAGACGTTTTCAACTAAGGCTAAAGTTTGAAAAACCAAATAAAAATGAATTAGATAAATATTATGATTCATTATTATTAAAATTTCCTAAAGAATTTAGAAGCTTTGAGAGAAGTTATTCTATTTCTTATGCAGAAGCAAGAGATATTACTTTTAAAAATATTAAAAATAAAATTATAGAGGTAGAAGAAGCTAAAGAATTAACAACTGTTTATTAGTATGGAAGCTGGAGTAGTAAATAGAAAAATAACCCAAGGTTTAGAACGTATTTCTAAAGCATTTAGAGTATTACTTTGGGAAGAAAGTAAGCTGTATAAAATTAGTCCCATTCAAATACAATTGCTGATTTTTTGTGATACACATAAAAAAGAAAACTTAAAGGTAGGTTTTTTGGCTACTGAATTTGATTTAACAAAAGCAACAGTTAGTGACTCAATTAAAGTTTTATTAAAAAAAGAGTTACTTGTTAAAAAGGTAAATTCGAAAGACTCTAGAAGCTTTTTGGTTGAATTAACAGCAAAAGGAAAAGAGATTGTTAAAAAAGCAAGTCTTTTTACAAGTGCTCTAAATGAGTCAATAGATTATTTATCTGAGATAGAAAAGGGAGTTTTCTTAAAGCAATTAATGCAATTAATTTATCAATTAAATCAAAAGAATATAATTTCTACTCAACGCATGTGTTTAACATGTTATCACTATAAAAAAGAAGGGAATAATCATTATTGTAATTTAATTCAAAAAGAATTAAAAAACACTGAATTGCAAATAGATTGTTTAGAGCATAAAATACTCTAAATTAAAATGAACAATATTTTAGATAATTTAAATATCATTCACAATAGAATGATAAAAGCATGTAAAAAAGCTAACAGAGAAAAAGAGGAAGTACGTTTATTATTAGCTACAAAAACAGTAGAACCAAGATCGGAAGAGCGTCGT
>JBELFC010000145.1:0-8013 GCA_042093175.1 Tenacibaculum sp.
GTTGTTTTCTATTTGTGAGTTTATTAAAAACTTAGCAGGTTCTGGTAAAGCAAATTCATACATTAATCGTTTACCGTAGTTTACTACTTTGTTTTTATATACTTTATCTACCCATCTATAAACTCCATTAATGTGTTTATCACCTTTTCTATTGTCAAACCCATGAGAATTGTTTTCTTCATATTCTTGTAATATTCTTGAAGTACGTTTTGTACTTGTTTTTTGAATTACACGCTCTAATGCTTTTTCAGTAACGTCTTGTGCATATGTTTTTGCTTGTGTATTTGAATCTGAGATGGCATTTGAAGAAGACCTGTTGTAATTCATGCCAACAGTTGCTCCAAAACCTGTATAACTGGCGTTGGCTCCAAAACTTGTAGCTGTGTCTTTATTTACAATTGACGAAGCTTCATTGTGCATTTCATTTCGTTCAGTTGTGCTTGTGTCTGTTAGATTTTCAACTTCTCTTTCTGAGTTTCTTTCTGTAGAAGTTTCCCTGCTTGATAAGTTTCTTGTTGTTCGCTCTTTGTATTCTTTGGCCATTATATTCTCAATATGAGATACTTCACCAGGAACATAGCAGCATACTTCTTGCTCTACACGTCTAAAATCTGCAATACCTAATTGAGAGATACCGTATAGTATTCCGTTACCACCTTTGTCTACATTTTTTGTAGAGGGTTTTATGACGCATTGACCAAAAATACCTTTTGACTCTAAGTAACCATCATCTGTATAAATTGTGAAATCGTCTAATCCAAATATTAATGTTTCTCCACTACTTAAAGTAAATTCAGCTTTTATTTTATAGCTTCCTTCGCTTATGAAATTAGTTTTCTCTGGGAAAAATTCAATTTCTAGTACTGAGTCTAAACTGCTTTTTTTACTTTTAACAGTGGTGCCTGAATATAGTGTTTCATTGTTTGGGTTGGTAATTTCATAGGTAGCTGAAGTTACTGAGATGTTATTTGCATCTTCAACTTTTAAATGCACAATTACGCTAGATTCTTTATTTGAATTGCTGTTTAAGTAACCAGTATATGAGTATAAAGGTTTTTGATTTTCAACATTTATACTAATGTTTTCACCACGTACGTTAACGTTTTTGGTATCTTCTGGTGTTGCATTAAAGATTGTTTGATATTGAATTTTTATTTTTTGATCTAGTGTTTTGTAAACTTCTGATAGTGTATCTAAGTTTTTAAACTCTTCTGAATTTAAAAGGTTTAATGCATTTTGAGAAAACTGAAAATCAGGATCTGTAGTATTAATATTTCTGTCAATTTCAGGGTTTTTAGTAAATTCAAACTTTGGTAACTCTAATTCTGGAAAAGTTTCTAATGTTTTTTCAAAACCTGATTCGAAATCTAAGAACTTTTGAATAGTTGGTGTTGCAGCTTTTTTTAATGCATCAACTTGTGAGGTGTGGGCTTCTAAGGCAACTTGGTATCTTGCTTGTTCTTTTTTGGTGTATAGTTTTTCAATTTTTTGAACTTCACCTAGTATAGCCTCGTAGTTTTGTAAGCGTTTTTGTGCTTGTGCTACTTCTAGATTTGCTTTCATGTAATTGGCCACATTAGCAGGTAATTTAGTAGTGTTCTCTAATGTTTGTTTTCTGCTAGAAAGAACAACTTCTTTAGGTACAATTATACTAGCGTTAGCTCTTCGTATAAATTCTTTCTCATTTTCTTCTGTGAATACAATTTCACCAGCCAATTCTGGAGAGAAACTATTAGTGAAAGCATTAAATGCTTTTAAGAATTTATTTGCTACTAGTACTTGTATTAAAGCTTCTCTAACGTTTGTAGATGTTTTATGAATGGTTTGATAAAATAAATTGTCCCAAATAACACGCTCTTGGTCAAGTGTAAGCTCTTGTGCACCAGTTAAATTCGATTTAATAGAAGCATAAGATACGTTTGCTTTATTACGCATTAACCAATTTGAGAACATATAAAGGTTGTTATGTAGGTTCTTTACTTCTTGTCTTTTTGCAACAGGAGTAAAGCCAGTATCGTAAGCAGTTTTTAGTGCTGTTTTTCTCTCTTCCTCTGTAGTTACAGTTTCAACTGCTTTTAAAGCAAGACTCTCAGCTCTTTTTTCTTCTGGAAAAGATATGAATCCAATATTTAAATTTTTTTCTTCAATTGTTTGTGGGCTTCGTAATGTTACAAACCTAAATAGGTTTGATTTAATTGGTTTTTTACTCATTTTAATAGATTTTAATTTTTTTTAAATAAGCTCAATTGAGCAACTGTTTTTTTGCTTTTCTAACAGTTTCTGCTTCGTGTTTTGAACTTAATTCAATAAAATGTTTGAATTAAAAGGATGAGGTTTTAAAAAAATGATTGAAATCAAGTTAAAATCTCTAAAACGCAATTACCAAAACTATACAAATGTTTGATTTTTAAAGTTTTTTTGTATATTAGCAATTAATTACAGTGCAAATATAACACATTTTACAAATTAAACAAAACAAAAGTTTAATTAATTATGTAAAATGTTTAATTTTTTCAAAAACATGAAGGTATGGGGATATCAGAAAAAATAGCAACTATTAGAAACGCTTTTAATTTAAATAATTTCTCTTTTTCAAAACGAATTGGAGTTACTGGAACTACTGTAGATAGTATAATTAATGGTAGGCCACAGGCAGATGGAACTAGAAAAAAAACGAAGCCTGGATATGATGTTCTTACTGCGATTATTAATGAATTTAATATAAATCCTGATTATTTATTTGGAAAAAGTGATATTATGCTAACGTCTGAAGTAAAAAATACTCCAACATATTCTGGAGTTCCTCAGGTGGTTTCTGTTAATGAATCAGGTAATGAAAATGTAATTTATGTACCTATTCAAGCAAGAGCTGGGTATTTAAATGGTTATGGAGATTCTAATTATATAGAACAATTACCTTCTTTTCATATGCCACATTTAAATAATGGAACCTTCCGTTGTTTTGAAGTACAAGGTAATTCTATGGTGCGTACGTTTTTTGACGGTGATTTGGTTTTTGGTAAGTATGTTGAAAACCTTATTGACATTAAAGATGGTCGTGTATACATTATAGTTAGTAAAAATGATGGTATCGTGTTAAAAAGAGTTATTAATAGAATTCATGAACGTGGTAAGCTTATTTTAAAAAGCGATAACAAGGATGGTAATTATCCAATGTATACTATAAATGCCGAAGAAATAATGGAAGTTTGGTATGTTTCTATGTTTGCGTCTAAGCAAATGCCTGAGCCAGTTGATGTTTATGATAGGTTGCATGATTTAGAAAGTAAAATTGTTGAATTACAAGAGCTGGTTAATAGCAAAAACTAACATAAACATTCATGTTTAAAAAAATTTTGTTGTTGCTCATTTTTACAAGCACTTCTTTGTTTTCTCAATCAAATTGGGAGAAATTTAAACAGCTGTCTACTCCAAAAAAGGTTTGGGTGTTTTTTCATCCATTCAAAGCTAAAAAAGCATTGCTTATTTCAAAAGAAGCAAATAGAGTTGCAGACTCCATACAAAAATCACCTTTATTAGATGGTGATGCTTCTGGTGGGCAAGTAGATGCTTTTCGTCATGCTTTTTGGATGGCACGTTTACGTCAAAAAATAGGAAAAAATGCAGCCCGCTCTTTAGGTAAAGCTCATGAAAAAGAAAATTATCAAACTTTTCAAAAGCGTAAATTAGAAGATGGTGTTGTTCCTGATAAAAAATCTTCTTCTATGGATTTATTTAATAATGATGTTGGGTTAACTTTTACTAAAAAAGGAAGTGTAACCTCTAAGCAAGGATTGATATATCAGATAATAAACGCCATACATCAAGGAAGATTAAAGGTGATTAAAAAAGATAAACGAGGTAAATTTTTAACTTGTAAAGGTGTTATTATTTCTGATGAATCGTTACGAGGTAAATGGATAAATAATAAGTGTTTGGTGTTTTCTAATAAAAAAAATTGATGAAGAAGGTATATTTTATATCTGGAACCATGTGTACCATTGATTTATGGCAATTTGTGTTTCCTAAATTAGAAAATATAAAGTTAATTCATATTGATATTACACCTGCTATTTCTTTTAGTGAAATTAATGATATTATTTTAACTGAAATTGAAGAACCATCGATAATTGTAGGGTTTTCTTTAGGTGGGTTTTCTGCTATGAATTTTGCCATTACTTATCCAGAAAAGGTAAAGCAATTAGTAATAATTGCTGCAAATACTAATGGATTGCATCAGAATGAAATTCAATTACGAAAAAGCACAATTGATTTTTTAGAGAAACATAAATATAAAGGTATTTCAAAAGTTAGAATTCAGCAGTTTCTTCATTCTAGCAACCATCAAAATGAAAAAGTTATATCTATTATCAAAAAAATGGATAGTGATTTAGGAAAGGGAGTTTTAATACGTCAATTAAAAGCTACTTCTTCAAGAGTTGATATTTCTGAAGAAGTTTCAAAATTAAAAATCCCTATTTTATTTATTTCGGCTGAAAATGATGCTTTAGTTTCATCAAAAGAGATAAAATTGATTGCTAATAATACCTTAAAAGGGAAGCATGTTAGTGTTAAAAACTGTGGGCATATGATTCCTCTTGAAAAACCAGAAGAGATAGCTGAGATTATAAAACTCATAATATAGCTGGTTCAAAATTAAAATAACCCTTCAGACCATGCCTTAAAGGATTATCTTAAATTAAAACGTACTTTATTTAAAATTATAAATGGGGGGATTTTTTTTAGATTAAATTTTTTCCCACCAACACCCTAAACAGCTAACTGAAGTATTACAGCCACTTCCTGTGTCTAATCTTTTTTCAATACCTCCATTATTTGTAGCATATGCACAATAACGAACATTTAATCTACCTCCTAAAATTACTTTCTGTTCTTCTTTTGTAAGAATTGATGACTTTAAAAAATCTAATTGAGTTTTCATTTTTCTTTTATTTTTTGATTAACTATCTCAAAGCTATGTGTTAAATTTTAATTCAACTCACCCTTTTCGGGTGATTTTTTAAAACCACTGGTATTGTCTTGTGTTACTTGTTACCTTGTAATTGCATTTATTAGTTAATATTGGTTGAAGATTTTTATTTATACCCATTCTAAATATTAAATAAAACAATTCGTAAAGTTTGTTCAAGTAGCACGTACCTCTTAAATTTGTACTTATTATTTAATCAATAAACAAAATAATGAGCGGATTACTAAAATCTTCTATCGGAAGAAAGTTTGCCATGGCACTTTCGGCATTCTTCCTGATGTTTTTCTTATTACAACATTTTGCAATTAACATTACCTCGATTTTTCCAGATGATGGAGCAACATTCAATAAAATGTCGCACTTTATGGGGACAAATCCGTTAATTCAATATGTAATGCAACCTGTATTAATTTTCGGAGTTGTTTTTCACTTTGTAATGGGATTCGTCTTAGAATTAAAAAACAAGAGTGCACGTAAAGTAAGTTATGCTAAAAATAACGGAGCAGCAAATTCTACTTGGATGAGCAGAAACATGATTTGGTCTGGTTTAGCGATTTTAGCGTTCGTGGTATTACACTTTATTGATTTTTGGTTTCCAGAAATCAACACCAAATTTATAAAAGGTGATTGGAGTGGTTTACATGATGGTGAGTTAAGATATTTCCATGAGTTACAACACAAGTTTTTAAATCCAGCAAGAGTTGGTGCTTACGTTGTAGCATTCGGATTCTTAGCAATGCACTTATTACATGGATTTAATTCTGCATTCCAATCAGTTGGAGCAAACAATAAATATACTAAAGGATTGAAAACATTTAGTAAAGTTTATGCAATAGGTATTCCTGTTGGATTTATAATTATCGCTTTATTTCACCATTTCAATCAATAATACGAAACAAGTATGGCAACTTTAGATTCAAAAATTCCAAAAGGTCCATTAAAAGATAAATGGACAACTTATAAAGATAAAATTGACTTGGTAAACCCTGCCAACAAACGTTTAATAGATGTTATTGTTGTAGGTACAGGTTTAGCAGGTGGTTCTGCTTCAGCTACATTAGCTGAGTTAGGATACAACGTAAAAGCTTTTGCTTATCAAGATTCACCTCGTAGAGCACACTCTATTGCTGCTCAAGGAGGAATCAATGCTGCAAAAAATTATCAAGGTGATGGTGATTCATTTTACCGTTTATTCTATGATACTGTAAAAGGAGGAGATTACCGTTCACGTGAAGCAAACGTTCATCGTTTAGCTGAGGTTTCTGCAAATATTATTGATCAATGTGTAGCACAAGGAGTTCCTTTTGCTCGTGATTATGGTGGTTTGTTAGATAACCGTTCTTTTGGTGGGGTATTAGTATCTCGTACTTTTTATGCAAAAGGTCAAACTGGACAACAATTATTGTTAGGAGCATATTCAGCAATGAATCGTCAAATAGCTCGTGGTAAGATTGAGATGTTCAATCGTCATGAAATGTTAGATGTAGTTATTGTTGATGGAAAAGCTCGTGGTATTATAGCTCGTAATTTAGTTACTGGTGAAATAGAACGTCATTCTGCTCACGCAGTAGTTATTGCTTCAGGAGGGTATGGAAATGTATATTTCTTATCAACCAATGCAATGGGATCTAATGCAACTGCAGCATGGAAAATTCATAAAAAAGGAGCGTATTTCGCTAACCCTTGTTATACACAAATTCACCCAACATGTATTCCACGTTCAGGAGATTATCAGTCTAAATTAACGTTAATGTCAGAGTCATTACGTAATGATGGACGTATCTGGGTACCAAAAAACATGGAAGATGTAATGGCAATTAGAGAAGGTCGTAAAAAGCCAACTGATTTGTCAGAAGATGAAAGAGATTATTATTTAGAAAGAAGATATCCTGCATTTGGTAATTTAGTACCTCGTGATGTTGCTTCACGTGCAGCAAAAGAGAGATGTGATGCTGGTTTTGGTGTTAACGCAACTGGTGAAGCTGTATATTTAGATTTTGCTTCTGCAATACAACGTTATGGTTTAGAGCAAGCTAAAATTCAAAACATATCAAATCCATCTGAAACTAAGATTTACGAATTAGGACAAGCAATTGTTGAGGCTAAATATGGTAACTTATTCCAGATGTACAATAAAATTGTAGATCAAAACCCATATAAAACACCAATGATGATTTATCCAGCAGTTCACTACACAATGGGCGGTGTTTGGGTTGATTATAATTTAATGACAACTGTTGATGGATTATATTGTTTAGGTGAAGCTAACTTCTCTGATCACGGTGCAAACCGTTTAGGAGCATCAGCTTTAATGCAAGGTTTATCTGATGGTTACTTTGTATTACCTTATACAATTGGTGATTACTTATCTAATGATATTAGAACAGGCAAAATAGCAACTGATACCAAAGAATTTGATGAGGCTGAAAAAGAAGTTAAAGATCGTATCGACTTCTTTGTTAACAATAAAGGAAAGCATTCTGTAGATTACTACCACAAAAAATTAGGAAATATTATGTGGGAAAAATGTGGAATGTCTCGTAATGAAAAAGGTTTAAAAGAAGCAATGGCTGAAATTAAAGCTTTACGTGAAGATTTCTGGAAAAATGTAACAGTACCTGGTGATGCGAATGAAATGAATCCTGAACTAGAAAAAGCTGGTCGTGTAGCAGATTTCTTAGAGCTAGGTGAATTGTTTGCTAAAGATGCTTTAGATAGAAATGAATCTTGTGGAGGTCACTTTAGAGAAGAGTCTGTTGAATTAGACGGACTTCAAAAAGGAGAGGCTAAGCGTAATGATAAAGATTATGCATATGTAGCAGCATGGGAATATAAAGGAGAACCAGCTGATGCAATTTTACACAAAGAAGAATTAGAGTTTAACGATATTGAATTAAAACAACGTTCATACAAATAAGATAGTATTATGAATTTAACACTTAAAATTTGGCGTCAAAAGGGTGCAAGTGATAAAGGAAAGATGGTCGATTATAAAGTGACCGATATTTCTGAGCATATGTCTT
>JBELFC010000146.1:0-7977 GCA_042093175.1 Tenacibaculum sp.
ACTATATGTATAAGGTGCTGTTCCGCCTTTGGCTTCAACTGAAATACTTCCTGTAGCTCCTTTATAACATAAAACATTTTGTACATCTACTTTAGAAAACTCAAGCCTCAAAGGTTGATTAACCACGTATTCCTTTTCAGTTTTTATTAAATTTTTATCAGTAACTTTTATTACATATGTTCCACCAGAAATAGTATTTAAATTACTCTTAGTTGATAAAACTGTAGCACTTCCTTTTTTATACCATTTATAGGTATAAGGAATAGTTCCTCCTAGTATAGAAGCTGTTAAGTTTACATTTGAATCTCCAAAACATAAAATATCATTTACCTGTGTTATTTTTGATACTTCTAATTTATTAGGCTGTGTTATCTTAAAAGTTTTAATCAGAGAACAATTATTAATATCTTTAATTGTTAATTCATACTCTCCAGCTTTTAAACTATTAATTGATTTACTACTACCAATCTTTGGTGTTTTCCCTTTTTCTCTCCATTCATAACTATAATTAGGTGTTCCTCCAGATACTTCAACTGAAGCTTTTCCATCATTAGTTTCAAAACCTTTTAAATTTTCTGAAGTAAAACTATCAATTGTAAGTTTTTTAACTGGTTGTTTTATTTCTATGTTTGTTAAAGTTATTTTACAACTATTTGCATCAGTTACTTCAACAGAATATATTCCTTTAGATAAATTTGATACGTTTTTAGAAGTTGAAGAAAAACCAACATCCCCTTGTTTAGACCATTTATATGTGTAAGCTGAAACTCCGCCTGTTACATTTATAGTAATTTCACCATCAGTTCCTCCAAAACAACTAATATCTTTAGAAGAGGATAAATTAATTTTTAACTTTGTTGGCTCAGTTATATCCAATGTAGCAAATGCTTTTTGTCCTTTACTATCATTTACTTCAACTCTATAACTACCTCTTAGTTTATTTTTTAATTCTGTTAATTTAAAATCAGAATTTAATAAAGTTTTAGATCCTCCATTTACCAAATACCATTTATAAGTAAAATCTGAAGGAACAGAATTTAAAGGATATCCTCCTTTTACTTCAGCTAGTAGAGAAGCAGATCTTTCTCCAAAACATAAAATATTTTTTGTTTGTTTTATCGTTACACTTATAGGCTTAGGTTCTTTAACTTCAAAATCTTTATTTTTTTTACATCCCTTGCTATCAGTAACCTCTATTTTATATACACCTGCATATAGACTGTTAATATTTTTAGCTGTTTTTATAAAAGCTGGAGTTCCATTTTTAGTCCATTTATAAGTATAGCCTCCATTTCCTCCAGTAACATTAATAGCGATACTACCGGTTTTACCCCCCGGCACAGAACAATTTACTACTGATGTAGATGCTATATTTATATCTGATGGTTCATTTATAGTTGCTGTTTTAGCTCCAGCAATTACACACCCTTTCGAGTCTTTTAACCAAACTGTATAGTTTCCTTTCGTTAACCCTACTATAGTATTGTTTGATAAAGTACTTGTACTCTTATAACTTGCTTTATTATCTATTGAATATAAGTAATTCCCCGACCCTCCATTAGTAACTAACTTAATTTTACCATTGTTGGCATTAAAACATGTTATATCTGTTTTTATTACACTTAAAGTAACTTTTGTCGGTTCTGTTAAATTAATTGCAGCTGTTTTGTTAGTATAACTATCATTAACTGTTACAGAATAATTTCCTTGAATTGTATTCGTTAAAACATTTCTTGAATTTGACAGTAATACACCATTTCTTTTCCACTTATAAATATAAGAACCAGAACCTCCAGTTACAGTAGCTTGTAAATTACCTTTACCACCATTACAGGTAATTACTTTAGTTACTTTTAATTGTAATTTTAATTCTGGTAATTCTTTTACTTCTATTTCTCTTGAATTAATAGTACAACCATTAGCGTCTTTAATTGTTGCCGTATAAAAACCAGCTTTTAAACCTGTTATAGTTTGACCTGTTTTTGTAAACGATGAATTTTTCTTTTTCCAAGTAACCGAATAAGGACTAGTACCACCACCTAATGCTAATGTAATTTTACCAACACTACCATTAAAAATTTTATTATCAACTACAGAAATATTTGTAACCGCTAAAAGAGCTGGTTGCGAAATTTTTCTAACGCCAGAAATTACTGAGGTACATGATGTAATATTTCTATCTCTTATTCTAAATCTATACCCTGAACTGGTATTAGCAGCTAAACTAAAAGTATTACTATTTTGCCATACAGTACTTGATCCTTTCCAAATAGCATATTGATAACTTCTAGATTTTCCTCCTGTAGCAGAAATCCTTACTGTTGATTTACCATTAAAACATTTAATAGGGCTAATATTTATACTAGAAATTTTAACTTGAGATTGTGCGCTTACTGTTATTCCTTTTTCAAGTTTTCCTTGTCTTGTATCTTTTATTAATACTACATAATTTCCAGAAGTAACATTAACGGAAGTACTGCTAGTAATGTTTGATAATGTTTTTATTGTACTTCCATTTTTCTTTATAATAACTGTATATTTCGGATATCCTCCTGAAATACTAGCTATATTAATTCGTCCTTGTCCTTGATAACAATCAGGAGTTACAGCAGATACAGAAAATATAATTGGTTTAGGATCTTTTATTTCTGGTAATGTATATTGCTGGGTACAATTATTTTTATCCTTATAAATTATTTTATGTATTCCTGCTGGTAAATTAGGAATTGTAAAACCACTAGTATAAGCTTTTCCTGTTTTCGTATTAGAAGCACTTCCTTTTAATAAAACTGTATAATTAAAATAATTACTAATAGGTGTTCCACCACTTACACTTCCTATTCTTATAGAACCATCACTATTTCCAGGAGCACTTGTATGCTTTGTTTGAGATGTTGTTACAACATGTGTTATTTTACTTTTTCTTCCAATACTAACTTTTACATTAGACTTTGTTTTATCTACACAACCATTCGAATCTTTTACTTTTATAGTATAAGTTCCAGGTGCTTGGTTACTTAATGTTATTGTTCCTCCAAAAGGTCTACTCCATGTAGATCCGTTATTTAAACTGTATACATAGCTACCAGTACCTCCAGATGCAGTAATTTTAATTTTACCAGTTTTTGAATTATAACATAATTCATCCTGAACTTTAGCTGCATTAAAAGTTATTGGAGTAGGAACAGTTATTTTAAAATCATATTTATATTGCTTACAAAAAGGAGAATTGTTCGCTTTATTGAATCCAGAAACTTCTATTCTATAGTCACCTCCTTTTATTGACTTTCCTCTTGAAGATCTCCAGGTGTATTTATATACATTTGTACTCACCCGAGTTAAAGATGTTATATTAACATTATTATCTTCAGGAACATATGATCCGTTTTGAAACTTTCTTAATAAATTAATTTCTATTTTTTCATGAGCAAATAATTGTCTTTTAAAATATAGCACAAATCCTTTTACATCACTATAAGAACATAAGGGTTGGTTAAATGTAGGAGCTTTTGCTATTTTAGGAGGCTCAGGTAAAAACTGTACAGATAAAGTTCTTGACTTATCTTTTAATCCATTACACCCAGGGTTAAGCCTTACTTGAATTTTTAAATTATTTAATGCTTTTTTTCGATCAGCTGCACTAGAATATAAGTTAGATAAATACAAGTCTATAGCAGCTTGTCCATTTTTACTAGTAATTGGTCTCCAAATAGATATTTGTTCAGTTTTTGGGCTATAGTTACGCATTAACCTTCTAATTTCAACCACTTGATCCAAATAATAATCACAACTTCCACCTCCTCCTGGTCCAGGAGGTCTATTTTGTAGTTTCTTTTTTTTCTTTTTTTCTTTCTGAGGAGCTCTTGGTATGTCTCCACCTCCTCCTCCATCAAAATTAATACAATCTTCCCATCTTTCTCTAGCTCTTGTTAATCTATCTAATAAAGCCTGATACCCCGATGTATTTCTAGTTATTTTATTTACTGGATCTAAAAACTCCCATTTATATACTGTTGAAGGAGATCTATACGATTTGTATTCACTTGTTAACTTTACTGGAGAAGTTTCACATGCTGTTTGCGTACTATAAATACTTGAACCATTAGTAAATTTTATTTGTGGTAAAGGATAAATTTCAATAAAAGCATATCCACTTTTCGTTCTTCCTTGATATATTTGATCTTTATTATACCGCTGACTAAAACAAGGAATACTAACATTTACTGTTTTAGTAGCATCTCTACCTGATCTACAATCTCCAATCCATGTTTTATGCCTTGTAGTAGATAAAAATTCAACTTTAACTACAGGGTTATTCTGTGAAAAATTTCTATTAAAATTATAACTTTTATTTAAAAAATAACTAATATCATGGATTTTATCTCTTTTTCCATTTTTATAAATTAAAGTTATTCTTCTTAACCCATTTATGGTACCGCAACTAGAACTCCCCGAACTATAATATCCAGAAACATTTATCTTATACTGTTGTGAATACGATTCTGATAAACTAATAAAAATAAAAAATAAAAAAAGTAATAGTTTTTTCATAGCATTAATAATTTAATTCAATTTTTTTAAGGGGTGATTTTACTCCAGATGTAAATACAGCCTGAAGTATATATGTGTATTTTGTATTGATTAAAAGGTTTTTATCTCTAAATTTTTTAGTTTTAGATTTAAATACTTTGTACATCGTTGGTCTTTTTCCTTCACTTGCTTTGTACAAAACAAACTCACTAACATTTACTTGTTTATAATTCCAATTTAACTGAATAAATTTTTGCTCTCTATTCACTTCTCCAGTAAATTTATCAATACTTGGTTTCGACAAATTGTCTAACACTTTTATTTTCAAAGGAGTTACTGGTTCTGATTCAAGTCCTGAAGTATCAACTGTTAGTATAGTATATAAGTATGTTTTACTAGCTATACCTGTAGCGTCTACATATTTATTTTGTGGAAGAGGTAACTCTGCTATTAATTGCCATTGTAAACCTGCTCCGTGTTCTTTTCTATATAACATAGTAACCTTAGCATCTTTACTTGTACTTGTTATCCATTTCAAATTTACCTTTCCTTTATCAGTATTAAATGAAGAAAACACTGGAGAGGTAGGTGGTACTATGTCTGGTCTATCTAATTCTAAAACTTCTGAGAAAGCTGATGGGTTATACCTTTTATCAAAAGATTGTATTTTGTAATAAATTTTTTTGTTTAGTGTTTTAATATTTACTGTATCAATAAAATTACTAAAAGGCGTTGGCTCAAAAGTAATTTGAGTAAACTCATCATTTTTTAAATTAGCCTTGAATACTCTATACCCTAAAAAATCAACTTCAGTATTTTGTTTCCAATTTAATTTTACAACACCTAAAGAATCAATAGTTCCATTCAGTAAACTAGGTATAGCTGGAGGAGTACTATCATCAGGCTGAACCATTTTAGGAAAAGATTCCCTTCTACTTCCGTCATAACCAATACCAACTATTTTATAATAACTGATTGGTTGTAATCTTGATAATCTTATGGTTCTTTGATTTTTTCCAATCTGTTTATTTACAGTCAAATAAACTCCTTTTGGTTTATTTGCTCTTACTAATTCAAATGATTTTAGTGTATTTGTTCCTTCTGAGGGAAACTTCCAATTTAAAATAGCATCTCCATTATCTTGAAAAGATAAATCCGTAAGAAAAGGTGTATGTACTAATGGTGTTATTCCTTTACCAGCTACTATATTTGAGTAAGGACCTTGAATTCCAAAAGGTGAAATTCCTTTTATTCGATACTTATACTCTTTATTATTTTGGAAAAGACTATCAACGTACATCATTCTATTTGAAGGATTTTTTTCTCGTTCTCCCATATTTACAATGGGAGTACTAGATAGGCTTTTAAATTTTTCACCTCCATTATCTGACTTTTCAATAATATAATTTGTATAATATCTTTTTAGTATGGCAAAATTCCAACTTAAAATGGCTGTTTTATTTTTAAAAACTCCAACAAATTCTTGTGGCTTAGGTAATGGTTTATAATCCATCAAACCTAAAAAAACTCCCCCTGATTTAATTTTATATTTTTTCTCTTTTGGTAATACTACTTTAATTGAATATAGGTAACGTTCATTTGCTTTAACTGAAGTATCAATAAATGCCAATCCGGAAAACTTCGCTACTTCAAAATCCTGATCAGCAGCATATAAAGCAAATGTAAATCGTTGTTCAAAAGCTTGTGCTTGATTAATTATACTTATAACTCCATTCCCCCCTTCGTTCATGTTTACGTCAAACTGTTCACCATATAAAGCTTGGGCTGCAATTGCTGCATTGTTATTTTTTTCTGTAAACTCTTTCCATTCCATCATAGGTTTTGGTTTTAGAGGTACAGTTACAAGCTGCTTTATTTCAGGAATAGGTAAAACTTGTTTATCTCTAACAATGGTTTTTCTCTCAATAGTATATCCATATTTGTTAGCATATTTCCATGCAGTAGGAGTTGTAACACCCCAACGTAACATGATACTTTTTTTCGTTGCTGTAGCAATTACTTTTACTTCTGGCAGTTGATTACCGATAGCTTTTTGAGCAATCAAGTTGATATTAACCAATAATAGTATTACTATTAATAGGCTATTGATTTTCTTATTCATTTAAAGGGTTTGTGTACTTTACTAAATTTTTTCTACTTGTTTTAACTTGGCCTGGTAAAACGTACTTAAATGTTGTTTTATATTTTCCTCTTCTCATATACGGAAAAGCTTCTGTTACAATTTTTCTGTACTGTGGATTATTTTGCCAAGGTAAATTTGAATTAACTAATTGATAACTTAAATCTTCAAAATCTTGAAGGTAATAGTGAGTAACATTATATCTATAAGGATTGTATTGATTAATTTCCCCCGTATAATCATTCTCTAAATATGTTAAATACCACGTCATAGGTTCAACCCCTTCAACTGGTGGAACTCCTACTTTATTTGTTTCTCTATTTACTTCAATTGTACCTGCTAATGGATAACTGTTATATATTAATGGATAAATTTCTTTTCTGTAATAACTATCATCTAATACTGCTCTAGCTACTACAAGTGATTTATTACCCGAATATTGACTCCCTCTTAATTCAACTAAATCAAATGCTTCTTGATTGTCAATCGCTGCTAATAATGTTAATCCATAAGGGTATTGTACATGCTCATATAAATCTTTATTTTTATTCATATCACGCATTTTATCATAAAAAGTAGCGTATAAACTTGTTCTAAACTTATGTGTTAATAATTCTCTTTCTCCGTCTTTACTAACACTTCCTTCAGCTTTTCTAGATTTTACATTTACTGTATTTCCTGAATCACTACTTCCTAAATTTTTACTTGTATATTTTTCAGATACATTGCCATCTAAACTACTTCCTTTTGAAACCAACTTAATATTTACATTGTATTCAGTCTGATTTTCCATTCCATTAGGTAAACTATATGATAATTGTTTGTTAGCAGAGTTATAAACATATTCTCTCTTCAATATATTTCCGGTTGAAGCTGTCATTATCATTTCTTTTTTCCAGTCAGGAACAGCATCAAACAAGTATGTTTGCCCTCTTTTTAGTTTTATATAAGCATTATTATACTCTTCGATAAAAAAGTTTTTCTGCCCTAAAACAGGGTACATATATTCTATATTACTTAAAGGAATTGTTTTAGGTGCATCTCCACTAGTAAAGTTCACTTCTTTAGTTTCTATAGCTGGTTTTCCATCAGATTTTATTATCTGCCAACTATTATTTTTAAACTCCTCAAAATGTAATTGAACAAAAGCTTTTAATTGAGTATGTGGTGGTAAAATTTCATGAGAATAAAATGCAACCACATCATTACGATCATTCCATTTTAACTCTCCTATTATTTTTTCACTACCATTAGTCACAGAAAATTCATCTAATAAAATTTTATATTTTCTATCTCCTGTCTCGTCT
>JBELFC010000147.1:0-5974 GCA_042093175.1 Tenacibaculum sp.
CAAGAAAGAAATAGTATTAAAAAACAGTTTGAAAGAGAAATTGCAGAAACACAAATAGAAATACGAGAAGAGACTTTACGTAATATTAGCTGGGAGTTACATGATAATATTGGGCAACTTTTAACTTTAGCAAAAATACAATTACAGTATGCATCACCTGATAATATGGGTGAAATAACAGAAACAATAACGAAAAGTTTAACGGAAATTAGAGCGCTTTCAAAATCTATAAACCCTGAATTTATAAATAATATAAAATTTATTGATGCCTTACAATTAGAAATTGAACGTTTTAATAGGTTAAATTATATAAATGCTAGACTTACTATTTTAGGTGAAACAAAAGAGATAAATCAAAAGCATGGAATTATAATTTTTAGAGTGTTACAAGAATTTTTCTCTAATACTATAAAGCATTCTAAAGCTACTAATTTAGATGTGGTTTTAGAATATAGAAACAATGTTTTAGATATTGTAGCTAAAGATAATGGAGTAGGGTTTGAGGTAGAGAAAGTTACCTTAAAAGGTATTGGTTTACAAAATATAAAAGCAAGAATAAAATTGATAAAAGCCAAAGCAACTTTAAAATCTGAGCCTAAAAAAGGTACAACTTTAACAATTAATTACTATTTTTAAGCTTTCCCCAATATCTAAGCAGAAGTCTAAATATAACCCTAACTCTACTATATTATGAAATATTCAGTTGTAGTCGTAGATGACCATACACTATTGTCGCAAGCTATTGAAGGGATGGTGAATACCTTTGATAAGTTTAAAGTTTTATATACTTGTAAAAACGGAAAAGAAGTTTCCGATAAATTTTTAGGATCCCCAAGAAATATTCCAGATATAGTATTAATGGATGTTAATATGCCAGTTATGAATGGCATAGAAACAACTCATTGGATTGTTGAGAATTATCCTAATGTACATGTAATGGCTTTGTCTGTTGAAGATGCAGATGGTACTATTTTAAAAATGTTAAAAGCTGGAGCAGTAGGGTATTTATTAAAAGATACTCAAAAAGGAGTATTAGAAAAAGCCCTGTTAGAGTTAATGGAAAATGGGTTTTATCATACTAAAGAAGTTACTAATTTATTGTTAGATTCTGTTTCTGGTAAAAACGGGCGAAGTACAGTTAGCTTTAAAGAAAACGAACTGAAATTTATGCGTTTAGCTTGTTCTGAATTAACCTATAAAGAAATTGCTGAAAAAATGTTTTTAAGCCCTAAAACAATTGATGGGTATAGAGATAGTTTATTTACTAAATTAGATGTTAGAAATAGAGTAGGTTTAGTAATGTATGCCATAAAAAATAAACTGTATACACCATAAAATAGTACTGATAGGAAGAAAATATTTCATAAATTTGCAGCATGGAAGAAACAAATAGACAGCGTAAAATTGCAGGTGTATTGCAACAAGACTTAGTAGATGTTTTGCAAAGAGCTGCTCAAGATGGAATGAGAGGGGTAATAATATCTGTATCAAAAGTATCAGTAACTTCAGATTTAGGAGTGGCAAAAGTATACTTAAGTGTATTTCCATCTGACAAAAGAGATGAAATTATTGATGGAGTAAAATCTAATACCCCATTAATAAGGCATGAAATGGCTCAACGAACAAAAAATCAATTACGAAGAATGCCTGAGTTGTTGTTTTTTGGAGATGATAGTCTAGATTATATTGAAGAAATAGATAAGTCTTTAAAGGGAGATGATGTTGACCCGATTAAAAACCCAGACGTTTTACCTAAACGTCAAAAACGTTAACATTCTTATATAGTATATAGAAATATAAACTACTTGTGTTTGCAAGTAGTTTTTTTATTTATAAATATTTTAAGTATTAAAAATATAAAGAGAATAGTTAAAAAAAAACGCATAAATTTGAAAGATTAAATTCTAATACGCATAATCAACTATTGAAGTTTTCTTTATACATAGCTAAAAGATACTTGTTTTCTAAAAGCGGTACAAATGCAATTAATATAATTACTTTCATAGCAACCTTCAGTGTTGTGGTTGGTACTATAGCGTTGTTTGTGGTTTTATCAGGGTTTTCAGGTCTTCGAACTTTTAGTGACTCATTGTTAGAAGCTTCTGACCCTGCTATAAAAATAACACCACTTAAAGGGAAAACTTTTTTGTTTACAAAAAAAATTGAGGAAACTTTAAGGAACAATAAAGCAATTCAAGTAAGTTCAAAAGTTATAGAAGAACGTGTTTCTTTAAAATATAAAAATAAAAACCATATAGCTTACATAAAGGGAGTTGATGAGTTGTATAATCAAATAGTAACTATAGACTCTTCTTTAACTGTTGGTAGATGGTTAGATGAAGAATATAGAAATACAGCAGTTGTTGGATATGGTATTTTTTACAAACTTTCATTAGGTGTTTTAGATTTTGGAGAACCTTTACAGATTTTTGTACCAAAACCTGGTAAAGGATTTATAAATCCTAATAATGCTTTTAATTCAGTAAGTACTCAAGTTATAGGTGTGTATTCTGGTTCTGAAGAGTTTCAGAATAAATATGTGTATACTAATATTGATTTAGCTAGAGAACTACTAAATTATTCAGAAAATACGGTAACTGGTTTAGAGTTAAAATTAAAAAACTCTTTTAATAACGCTGATGTTAGAGATGAATTACAAAATGCTCTAGGTAGCAACTATGTTGTTAAAACAAAAAAACAGTTAAATGCATTATACTATAAAGTAGTAAATACAGAGAATTTTATATCTTATTTAATATTTACATTAATAATAATAATTGCTTTGTTTAATGTAATAGGTTCAATAATTATGATGATTATTGATAAAAGAAAAAATTTAAAAACTTTATTAAGCCTTGGAGCTAGTATAAAAGAAGTTAAAAATATTTTCGTGTATCAAGGTTTTTTGTTGGTTTTGGTAGGAATGATAGTAGGTTTAGTTTTAGGTATAAGTTTAGTGTTAATTCAACTTCATTATGGTGTGTTTATGATAGCCTATAATTTACCTTATCCGGTTGAATTTAGGTGGACGAATTTATTAGTTGTAGCAACTACAATTACAATTCTTGGTTATGTAGCCGCTAAAATTGCTAGCTCAAGAATTTCTGTTAAATTTATTGAGAAATAGTACTCCTAGTAGCTATATATTATACTACAGAATCTCCAAATTTATCTTTCACTAAATTAAAAGTATCAAAAACATCTTTTGGATCATCCATGGTTACCATTTTAAGACGATACTCTTTAAAATGAGGAATTCCTTAAAAATAATTGGTATAATGTCTTCTTGTTTCAACAACACCTAAACGTTCACCTTTCCAATCAATAGCCATTTCTAAATGACGACGAGCCATTTCTGTACGTTCTAGAATTGTGGGAGTAGGTAAATGTTCTCCAGTTTTAAAAAAATGTTTAACCTCTTTAAAAAACCAAGGGTACCCTATAGAAGCTCTACCAATCATACAACCATCTAAGCCGTATTTATCGCGCATTTCCATTGCTTTCTCTGGAGAATTAACATCACCGTTACCAAACACAGGAATATGCATTCTTGGGTTGTTTTTTACTTCAGCAATTGGAGTCCAATCAGCATTGCCTTTATACATTTGGGCACGAGTACGACCATGAATTGAAATAGCTTTACATCCAACATCCTGAAGGCGTTCAGCAACTTCAACTATTTTAATTGAATCATGATCCCAGCCTAAACGTGTTTTAACAGTAATAGGTAACTTGGTATGTTTAACCATAGCTTCGGTTAATTTTACCATTAAATCGATGTCTTTTAGAATACCTGCACCAGCTCCTTTCGAAACAACTTTTTTTACAGGACATCCAAAATTAATATCAATAATATCAGGGTTCGTTTTCTCAACAATTTCTACAGAGCGTAACATTGAGTCTAAATTGGCACCAAAAATTTGAATACCAACTGGTCGTTCTTTTTCATAGATGTCTAATTTCATAACACTTTTAGCAGCATCACGGATTAAACCTTCTGAAGAAATAAATTCTGTGTACACTACATCTGCACCATTTTCTTTACATAAAGCTCTAAAAGGAGGATCACTTACATCTTCCATAGGAGCTAGTAATAGAGGGAAATCAGGTAGTTCTATAGTATCAATTTTAACCAAAATATTCAATGTTTTACAGCGGCAAATATACAATATTCTCTCTCCATACCTTATTTAAATATAAGATGTAAAAAAAGTTTCCTGAAAAGGAAACTTTTTAAAAGTAACAATATATAAATAAGTGATTAAAACACTCTTACTATATTAAATCCAAATACTAAATCACCACTAGCTTTGCTTATGAATCCTGGTTCATTACTAGATTGTGAGTTTGTAAATAATAACTGAAATACATGGCCGCCAGTTTCTATGTCAACACCAAAAGTGTAAGGATTCGTATAATTAGAATTTTTATGTCTGTTTAAATTATGCACATATTCAGCATTTAAGCTTATTCTTTTACTCAATTTATATCTTCCTCCAAAGCCTAAAGCAAATTGATTATGATTCGCTTCCTTGACAATATCTAAAACTTGTAAGTTCTGGCGTATGTATGTTGGAGCAAATTCGAATGAAAATTCTTTTGAAAATCTGCGAGAAGCTAATAGTTGAACTGAATAGCTATATCTATCTGCATCTTTCAATGTGTAATTTGAAAAAGAAGCATTTTTGATTTCTGTATTTCTATTTATAGTAGTATACCCTACTAGATTTAGGGGGAATTTATTAGATTGTTTTGCAATTCGAACTTTAGCAGAGGCTGCTAAAGTTTTTTCAAAAGATCCTCTACTTATACTAAACTGAACACCGTCCCAGAAACTATATAAAAGTTCTATCTTGGTAAAAGCATCATCTAAGCCAAAAAAACTATCAAATCCATTTTTCAAAGGGCCAAATCTATGAGAAACAATTAGGTAAAGATCCCCTTTGTCAGCAATTTTAGTAGATTGTAAGTTTCCAATTTTTAATGTTTTAAATGCTGGTAAGTTAAATTGTGTTCCTGCATTTGATTCTTTATCTAATTCATCTAACAAATCATCTTGTGCGTATAAAGTAAAAGACGAAACAAGTAAAAAGGTTAAAGATAGTAGTGTTTTTCCTAGATCATTTATTTTATAATACATTGGTTGAGTTTTAATTCGTTTAGTAATTCGTCGTATCCTATAACAGTTCCTTTTACTGTTATTTTATCTTGTTGTTTTTTTGTTAGGCTAGCATCTTTTCTTAGCTGGCAAAAAATAAAGTCGTCTAAAATGAAACCGTTATTTACAACAGAAGTTATTGTTCCTTCTAATTCAATTGTTTTAGTATTCCATTTATCAAAACCTTTTTGGAGTTCTGCAATGAACTTTTCAGAACTTCCGGTATAAACTGCTTCAATTTCTTCTGTAGTTTTATGAGGTTTATATACTTGCTTGTATACAACTACTCCACCTATAAAAATAATGCTTATAGCTAATAAAATCCATTTACTTTTTTTCTGAAAGCTCATAATTAATGATAATGTTTATTTTGTTGGCTATTTTTTTTCTAATAATACTAGGTATTTCAATGTTAAAATCCTTAGGGCTCACGGAAAAATTACCAGTCAGTTTAATTTTTTCATCTTTTTTGTTTATAGAAATAGGAAAAGAGATTTCTTTTGAGATACCTCTAATAGTTAATTTCCCTTTTAATGTATAGGTAGTTTTAGAATTAAGATTGTCAAATTTGAAATTTTCAATTTTACCCCTGAAAACAGCTTTTGGGTAAGTATCTGAATCCATGTAGTTCTCATTGAAATGCTCTTGCATCAAGGCAACTTTAAATTTAAAGGCACTTACAAAAAGTTGAGAAGCTACGTCACCATTTTTAGTAAGTATAGCAGAAGTGCTATTATTAATTGCTTCAACTGGTTCAAAAGCGTCTACAGATGCTTTGAATTCAGTTATGCCAGTTCTAGTAAAGTATTTTTGAGC
>JBELFC010000147.1:6074-7849 GCA_042093175.1 Tenacibaculum sp.
ACTGTTAATTTTTTATTTGCTTAAGCATGTAATTAGCGTATCTTTGTCGGTCATCAGTATATAGATTTAGATACATGAAAAACATTAGAAATTTTTGCATCATTGCACACATAGATCACGGAAAAAGTACATTAGCAGATAGATTGTTAGATTATACAGGAGCTGTTACTGAACGTGAAAAGCAAGATCAATTATTAGATAATATGGATTTAGAGCGTGAGCGTGGTATAACTATTAAATCACATGCTATTCAAATGGATTATATTCATAATGGAGAGCCTTATGTTTTAAACTTAATTGATACTCCTGGGCACGTTGATTTCTCATATGAGGTATCTCGTTCTATTGCAGCATGTGAAGGAGCTTTATTAATAGTGGATGCTGCTCAAAGTATTCAAGCTCAAACAATTTCTAATTTATATTTAGCATTAGAAAATGATTTAGAAATTATACCTGTACTTAATAAGGTAGATTTACCTAGTGCAAACCCAGAAGAGGTAACTGATGATATTGTTGATTTATTAGGATGTGACCCGGAAGATGTAATTCATGCAAGTGGTAAAACTGGTTTTGGAGTAGATAATATTTTATCTGCAATTATAGATAAAATTCCTGCACCTGAAGGAAATCCTGATGCGCCTTTAAAGGCATTGATTTTCGACAGTGTTTATAATTCTTATAGAGGTATTGAAACTTATTTTAGAGTTATTGATGGTTCAATCAAAAAAAATCAGCAAATAAAGTTTGTAGCTACAGGAAAACAGTATACTGCTGATGAAGTAGGTACTCTTAAACTAGAACAAGTAGTTAAGAAAGAAGTTAATACTGGAGATGTAGGGTATTTAATTACAGGGATTAAGGCAGCAAAAGAAGTTAAAGTAGGTGATACTATAACTGATTTTGAAAATCCAACAACTGATATAATAGATGGTTTTGAGGATGTAAAACCAATGGTTTTTGCTGGTATTTATCCAGTTGATACTGAAGATTACGAAGAACTACGTAATTCAATGGAAAAATTACAACTAAATGATGCTTCGTTAGTGTTTCAACCTGAAAGTTCAGCTGCATTAGGATTTGGTTTTAGATGTGGTTTCTTGGGAATGCTTCACATGGAGATAATTCAAGAACGTTTAGAGCGTGAGTTTAACATGACTGTTATTACTACGGTTCCTAATGTTTCTTACCATGCATATACAAAGAAAAATCCTGATGAAATTGTATTATTGAATAATCCAACTGATTTACCAGATCCGTCAAGATTGGATAGAGTAGAGGAACCTTTTATTAAAGCAACTATAATTACAAAATCTGATTTTGTAGGCCAGGTAATGAGCTTATGTATAGAAAAGAGGGGAGAAATAGTTAACCAAACATATTTAACAACAGAAAGAGTTGAGTTAACTTTTGACATGCCTTTAGCCGAAATTGTTTTCGATTTTTATGATAGATTAAAAACAGTATCGAAAGGTTACGCTTCTTTTGATTATTCACCAATTGGAATGAGATCTTCTAAATTGGTTCGTGTAGATATTTTATTGAATGCTCAGCCAGTAGATGCACTTTCTGCCTTATTACATGCAGATAATGCTTACACAATAGGGAAGAAAATTGTAGAAAAATTAAAAACTTTAATTCCAAGACAACAATTTGATATTCCTATTCAAGCTGCCATTGGTGCAAAAGTTATAGCAAGAGAAACTACAAAAGCTTTACGTAAAGATGTAACAGCGAAATGTTATGGAGGTGATATTTCTAGAAAACGTAAATTATTA
>JBELFC010000148.1:0-7772 GCA_042093175.1 Tenacibaculum sp.
TATACTCGCATTCTATATTGTTGCTGCTGAAGAACAAGGTGTTGCTCCTGAATTACTATCTGGAACTATTCAAAACGATATATTAAAAGAGTTCATGGTTAGAAATACTTATATTTATCCACCAACTCCTTCTATGAAAATAATTGCTGATATCTTTAAATATACCAGTGACAACATGCCTAAATTCAACTCAATTTCAATTTCAGGGTACCACATGCAAGAAGCTGGGGCTACTGCTGATATTGAATTAGCTTACACATTGGCCGATGGTCTAGAATACATAAAAAAAGGATTAGAGGCTGGAATGGACATCGACACATTCGCTCCTCGTCTTTCTTTTTTCTGGGCTATTGGAATGAATCATTTTATGGAGATAGCAAAAATGAGAGCAGGTAGAATGCTATGGGCTAAAATTGTAAAACAGTTCAATCCTAAAAACCCAAAATCATTAGCATTAAGAACCCACTGTCAAACAAGCGGGTGGAGTTTAACCGAACAAGACCCTTTCAATAATGTAGCCAGAACAACTATTGAAGCAATGGCTGCTGCTTTCGGTGGAACGCAGAGTTTACATACCAATGCACTAGATGAGGCAATTGCCCTACCTACTGATTTTTCTGCAAGAATTGCTAGAAATACTCAAATATACCTACAACAAGAAACCAACATTACAAAAACCGTTGATCCTTGGGCAGGAAGCTATCATGTAGAAAAACTTACTGAAGAAATTGCTAATAAAGCATGGGAGCTCATAAAAGAAGTTGAAGAACTAGGAGGCATGACCAAAGCAATAGAGAAAGGAATCCCTAAAATGCGTATTGAAGAAGCTGCTGCTAAAAAACAAGCAAAAATTGATAGCAATCAAGATGTAATCGTAGGAGTAAACAAATACCAATTAGAAGAAGAAGACCCTTTACACATATTAGAAGTCGACAACGAAGCTGTTAGACAATCACAAATAGAACGTTTAAACAACTTAAAAGCAAACAGAAACCAAGAAGCTGTAAAAAAATCATTAGAAGACTTAACTCAATGCGCTAAAGATGGACTTGGGAACCTATTAGACCTAGCCGTTAAAGCAGCAAGAAACAAAGCTACTTTGGGTGAAATATCTGATGCCCTGGAAAGTGTTTTCGGGCGTCATAAAGCAGTACATAAAACCATATCTGGCGTGTATAGTAAAGAGATAAAGGATGACAAATTATTTAAAAAAGCTATTGAATTAGCTGATAACTTTTCTGAATTAGAAGGTCGTAGACCTAGAATTATGATTGCAAAACTAGGCCAAGATGGTCATGATCGTGGCGCAAAAGTTGTTGCTACAGGATATGCCGACTTAGGTTTTGATGTAGATATAGGCCCACTATTTCAAACACCAATAGAAGCCACTAAACAAGCTATTGAAAACGATGTACATATTTTAGGGATTTCTTCATTAGCCGCTGGTCACAAAACATTAGTTCCACAAGTAATTGCAGAATTAAAAAAATACGGTCGTGAAGACATCATGGTCATAGTTGGAGGGGTAATTCCTGCGCAAGATTATCAATTTTTATTTGATTCGGGCGCCGTAGGAGTTTTTGGTCCTGGAACCAAAATTGCTCAAGCTGCTATAGATATGCTTACCATACTTATTGATAGTATAGAAGAATAAAAAATACACTAACAGCCCTATTTATTTAGCACTACATAATAAATAGGGCTGTTACGTTTTACATCAATATGCTACTTATTAAAATATTATTACTTATTTTTAAATGAGTATCTCTTCAATTTTAAAACGTCTTTTTTTTATCTCTAAACGTCTTTTTCTCTAGGTTACTTTCACTAAAATTACATTAAAAATAAAATTGATTTTGTAATGTATTCGAATTTCGTAACCTTGCTAGAAAAAATATCTTCAATCACAACACCTTTATTATTTATTGTAATAATAATTGAACTAACATTTCTTTTTATTGGAAAAAGAATAAAACTAAAAAAAGAAAGTCTTGTTAGCTTTTTATCCCTAGTGATTGGAACAATACCCTACCTACTCTTTTATGCTTCTTTAGAACTTAACATAATGAAATGGTTTTATGAAAACATAAGAATATGGACACTTAGCAATCAATGGTATATATGGTTATTATGTTTTTTATGCTATGATTTCATGTGGTGGGTAGTCCATTATGCTGGACATAAAGTCAGAATTCTTTGGTGTATACACGGAGTTCATCATACCCCAAAAGAAATGAATATGAGTGTTGCTATTAGAGGTTCTCTTTTTGATTTTTTTCAATACTTTCACATATTAGTATGGCTACCAATTATAGGTCTAAATCCATATATGATATTAACTGTAGATATTATATCTCGATTATACGGTGTATTCACCCATATAAACGAAACAAAATTTAGAAAAACCCCACTTCTAAATAAACTACTCATTACACCAATGCTACATAGAGTTCATCATTCAAGCAACGCTATTTACCTTGACACTAACTTTTCAAATGTTTTTTCAATATGGGATAGACTATTCAATACCTATCAAGAAGAGTTAGACACCATTAAACCAATTTATGGTATTACTGAAAGCGAGAGTAAATCAATCAATACAGAAAACGTTTTTAGCAGTCAATTTGGACTTTTAAAAGATTTATTTCATGACATAAGATCCACTCCAAGTATAAAAAACAAAATAAAATTTTTATTTATGCCTCCCGACTGGAAACCATCATCTAGCACTAAAAAAAACACATATCAACATCAAATATGATTTACTTTAAATCAAGCTAACAATTAAAAATAAGCTGTCTTTTTTTATTTAATAAAAGTAAAAACAAAATATATAGTATTTTATTACTCTTGTTTTCTAACTTTGTGTTTTAACAATCTCGGCAAATGTCTTTTTCAAAGTCAAATACCGTTTTAATAATTTTCTTCAAATGAAAATTCAATTTATTGATAGAAAAACAGGTGAGACGCATACTGAAACTCCACCTGGCGAAGGTTTTTTAAAACTATTATACAATAATCCTTTTGGTAAAATTGCTCTACTACCTATAGCAAAACGAAAGTTTTTATCTTCTTGGTACGGGAAGCTCATGAGTAAACCAAACTCTATCAACAAAATAAAAGGTTTTGTAAAAGAGTTAAACATAAACATGGCCGAAGCAGAAAAATCTATAGAAGACTTCACTTCTTTTAATGATTTTTTCTACAGAAAACTAAAAAAAAGCGCCAGACCTATCGAAAGTGATTTTATATCTCCTGGAGATGGTAAAATGTTAGCATTTGAAAATATTTCTGACGTACATAACTTTTTTATTAAAGGTAGAGAATTTACTTTAGAAGAATTTCTAGGAGATAAGACACTCGCTAAAGAATATAAAAACTCTTCCTTAATTATTTTACGACTAGCTCCAAATGATTATCACAGGTATCATTTCCCTTATGAAGGAACCCCTTCTAAAATGACAAAAATAAAAGGCGACTACTTTTCTGTTTCTCCTTATGCTTTAGCTTCAAATTTCACGAAAGTTTTTTGTGAAAATAAACGAGAGTACTGTATTCTTAAAACTAAAGAAAAAGGAAATATAGTAGTAGCTCCAGTTGGTGCAACTATGGTTGGAAGCATTATAGACACTTACAAACCTAACACACAAATACAAAAAGGAGAAGAAATGGGATACTTTGCTTTTGGAGGTTCTACCATCGTTTTATTAGTTGATAAAAACAAACTAAAAATAGATAATGATATTATAAATAACACTAAAAATCATATAGAAACTTTTGTTAAAATGGGAGAAAAAATAGGTAAATAACTCATCAAAAACTTTAACAAAACTTCTCTCTTAAAAATGATTCAAATCATAATGTTGTTCAATCATTAATACGTAAATTTGCTAAGTTTTACACTTATCAGATTTACAGATGAAGAAAATCTTAAATATTCTCTATTCTACACGTTTAACAGCTGTGTTATTTCTCGTTTTTGCCGTAGCTATGGCAGTTGCTACTTTTGTTGAAAATGATTTTGGAACGCAAACATCGAAAGCACTTATATATAACACTTGGTGGTTCGAAGTTATCATGATCTTTTTTGCTATTAACTTTTTTGGAAACATCTTTAGGTATCGTTTATATAAAAAAGAAAAATGGTCTGTTTTATTATTTCATGTTGCCTTTTTATTTATCATAATCGGTGCTGGTATTACTCGTTATATTAGTTATGAAGGAATTATGATTATTGATGAAGGTGAGTCTACCGATACATTCTACTCTGAAACAAATTATTTAAATGTAGTTGTTGATAATAATGAGTTTCAAAAAACAACAGCAAATAAATTATTACTTTCAGCTTGGGGTAAAAACTCAGCAAGTTTTACAGAAACTTTTCAGCCTAAAAAAGCTGGAAAAGAACATAAAATTAAACTTAATTTAGTTAATTACATACCTTGGTCTGAAAACAAATTGGTTTTAGATGAAAATGGAACCGAACATTTATTTTTAGTAGAAAGTTCAAGTGGTAGTAGACATGAGCATTATATAAAAAGGGGTACTATACAAAACATACATAATATTTTAGTTGGTTTCGATGCTCCAAACAATAATGCTTCTATCAATTTTTTTTATGAAGATGACAATTTAAAACTAACTTCTAAAAACGATGGTGACTGGTTAAGAATGGCTGATCAGAAACGTGGTAAAATAGTAAAAGATAGTACTCAAAATTTTCAACTACTAACATTACATACAATTAACGGAATGCAATTCGTAGTACCTAAATCTCCAGAAAAAGGGGAAATGAAAACTGTTAGTGGAAAAAAAGATCCTAAAAAATATGACACAGTCACTTTTGATATATCTGTTAATGGAGAAACTAAAAGAGTAAATTTTTATGGAGGACAATTCAATGTTGACAATCAAGAAAGTTTTAGTATCGGTGGGTTAAATTTCAGAGCTTGGTATGGTGCAAAACAATTACAAACTCCTTTTAAAGTTAAATTAAACGACTTTCAACTAGAAAAATATCCAGGATCAGAAAGTGCAGCTGCCTATGGCAGTGAGATAACTGTTATTACACCAAAAGAAACTTTTGATTTTAGAATTTTTATGAATCATATTTTAGATTATAAAGGGTATAAACTTTTTCAATCAAGTTATAAAATAGAAGGAGATAAAGAACAAACCCATTTATCTGTAAATCATGATTTCTGGGGAACCTGGGTTTCTTATATCGGATACTTTTTATTGTTTTTTGGTTTAATTGCTTCCTTATTTTCAAAGAACACTCGTTTTGATTTTTTAAAGAACTCTTTAAAAAAGGTTCAAAAGAAAAAACTTACAATGTTATTTGTATTTGTTTTCCTTTTAACAAATGCAATAAACGCTCAGCAACACAGTCAACATAAAAAACTTTCTAATCAACAAATAGATAGTATTTTATCTGCAAACAAAGTTGATAAAAAACATGCTAAATCTTTCAGTAAATTAGTTATACAAGATGCTGGAGGAAGAATGAAGCCTGCACATACTTTTGCTTCTGAATTGATTAGAAAAGTAGCACAAACCGAAAGCTTTAAAGGCATGACTCCAAGTCAAGTTTTATTATCTATTGCTGAAAGCCCAAGGTTTTGGTTTGAAGTACCTGTAATTTATTTAGCAAAATCTGCAAATAAAGATATTCGTGAAGTCTTAGGTTTACCAGAAGATGCTAAATATGCAAGATTATCAGATTTTGTTACAGCAACTGGAGAATATAAAATTAAAGCAGCTGTAGAAGAATCTCAAAAAACAAAAATTAAAAATAAATTCCAAACAGATTTAATCAAAATTGATAGAAGGGTTGGGTTATTGTATAGTGCAATTGGTGGTGGAATTCTAAAAATCTATCCAATCCCTGGTGATGAAAACAATAAATGGGTTTCTCAACCAGAAACCTTACATGCCGGTTTTAAAGGAACTGATTCGGTTTTTGTACGTCAATCTTTGCCTGTTTATTTAAAACTTTTACAGGCTTCAAAAAAATCTGGAAACTATACTGAAACTAATAAAGTTTTAGACGGAATTAAAAAGTTTCAAAAAAAATATGGAGTAGAAGTTATTCCTTCAGAAAGCAAAGTAGATTTAGAGATTATTTATAATAATATTAATATTTTTCAAAAACTTTCAAGATACTATGCTCTTGTTGGTCTTTTACTAGTTTTATTTGTGATTTTACAAATTTTTTATAATAAATCAAAAGTTTTAAATTATACAATAAAAGGATTGATTGGTTTATCAATTTTACTATTTATTTTTCATGTTGTTGGTTTAGGTATGCGTTGGTACATAAGCGGAAATGCACCTTGGAGTAACGCATATGAAAGCTTAATATTTGTTGCTTTTGCTACCATGTTATTTGGCTTATTGTTGGGTAGAAAATCTGCATTAACTATTGGAGCTAGTACATTTTTAGTTTCTGTAATTTTAATGTTTGCTGGTCAAAACTGGATAGATCCAGAAATTGCTAATTTACAACCAGTGTTAAATTCTTGGTGGTTATTGGTTCATACTTCTATAATTGTGTCAGCTTATGGTCCATTTGGACTAGGAATGATTTTAGGTATTGTTACTTTATTCTTAATGGTATTTACTAACAAAAAGAATAAAAAGAAAATGGATTTACACATAAAAGAGCTAACCATTATTAATGAAATGGCAATAACTGTTGGCCTTATATTATTTACTGTTGGAAATTTTCTAGGCGGTATGTGGGCAAATGAAAGTTGGGGACGTTATTGGGGCTGGGACCCAAAAGAAACTTGGGCTTTAATATCTATTATGGTATATGCTTTTGTATTACATATGCGTTTAATACCAGGTTTACGTGGAAGATTTACCTTTAATTTATGGTCTGTTATTGCATTTTACTCAGTTATGATGACCTATATGGGTGTGAATTTCTATCTTTCTGGACTACACTCATATGCTAGCGGAGATAAGGTAATTACACCAACATCAGTATATTTATCAATAGCTTTTGTTTCTTTATTAGGAGTTATTGCATGGTTTAAAAATCAAAAATTTTACAAGAAGTAAAAACATTTTCATAAAAAATGTACTTTTGCTCATCATTAAAAAATAATTATATTCAATTATGTTTAATAAAAACATCAAATTAGTTTTAGCTGCTTTAATAACAATATGGTCTATATATGAGTTTACTCAAGGACATATTATGAATGGAATTTCTATACTTCTATTAGCGGGTATTTTTATTTTATTCTATTTTAAAAACGAATTTATTTTATTAGCTTTTTTACAATTACGTAAACAAAATTTTGAAGGAGCTAAAAAGTGGTTAACCTATATTAAAAACCCTTCATCTGCATTAATTCAAAAACAAGAAGGATATTATAACTATCTTCACGGCATCATGCTTTCTCAAACCAATATTACTCAAGCTGAGAAATTCTTAAAAAAAGCTGTTAAATTAGGCTTGGCTATGGATCATGATTTAGCAATGGCTAAATTACAATTAGCAGGAATAGCTATGACTAAAAGACGCAAACGTGAAGCTACGAATTTGATGGCTGAAGCTAAAAAATTAGACAAACATGGAATGTTAAAAGAACAAATGCAAATGATGAAACAGCAGATGAAAAAAATCTAGCCATCTACCTCCCCTTATTAAGTCTAAATTCCCCTGAAAAAGTATAGCCTTGGGCAAAGTGCTTTAGAATCAGCTAAAAAATATGATAGAACTAAGCTTGCTAGACAAATGCTCAATTTTTTAAATTTAC
>JBELFC010000149.1:0-7551 GCA_042093175.1 Tenacibaculum sp.
TGTAACTAATAATGATTCAGTAAACTTTTTGCCTATTTGTGCAGATGATTGTGCAGATTGTGGAACAATAGATCCATATTCATATAGAGTAAGTATTGTGCTTCCAGGTTATACATATCGCTTTTCAAACCCTGATTTTAGACGCTACATGGAAGATGTTATTAGGCAAGAACTGCCAGCTCATGTTCTACCAAGAATATGTTGGGTAGGAGAACGAAAAGGTACAGTTGCTGATGATGATAACGATTTACTGCAATTTGAAAATTCTTATAAAAAGTATTTGTTTACTAAAACGAATTCGGAACAAAAACAACCTATAGAAGGGAATGAGTTACAAGATTTGATGAATGCAATGCAAAAGTTAAATACTATTTATCCTGTAGGTAGATTAACTGATTGTAATGCAGAAGATGAAGCTTTAGATGGAAGAATCATATTGGGTCAATCTAGTATAGGAAATATAGCAGTAGAAAAAGAAAATAATAAAGAAATAAAGTCATAAAAATAGTACGTGTTTATTAATTAACACTGCCAAAACTTATTAGGTATGGAAACTAAACTAAAGCTAAAAGATATAACAACAGAGTACAGTAAATTTAATGCAAATCAGGTATTAACTGAAAAACAATTAAATACATTCATTGATTATTTTGAAGATCAAAATCGTTTATCTAGACTAGGCTTAAGTGGTGTTGGACTTGTTTGTGGTTTTGAAATATTACCTCAATTTAACGTTGACAAAAAAGCAGTAACTAGTATTGAAATTACTCAAGGGGTTGCGGTTACAACTGATGGAGATTTAGTGCAGTTTTTTGATTTAATAGCAAATAAAATCAAATCAAAAACATTTTCATTTTTTAAAAAATTTGAAGATGATAAAGGTCAATATCCACGTTTTTTAAATTCTCAAGAAAAACAGTTTAATTTATGGGAGTTACATAGTGAAAAAGATGATTCATATACTGATTTAGTAAGTTTTGAAAACATACAAAAAATGACTGTTTTATTGTATGTAGAACAGTATTCAAAAGAAGATGCATTATGTAATAAACTAACCTGTGATAATCAAGGAATAGAGCAAATAAATAATTTACGTGTACTACTTGTAGATAGTGAGGATTTAGAAGCTATAGCTACTAGAGATGCTATTTTTTTAAAGCATAATTGGTATAAAATTAATAATGAACTACCAATAGTTGAAGCTAAAAGAGTTGTATTACATGAAAAAAACACTGAAACATTTTCTGATTTAAAAGCACAATTTAATAATGTTGTTAAAGATGAGAGTATTAGTACAGATTTAATTTTAGGATATGATGTATTACTATCAAAATTTCAAAAACCTTCAATCTCAGCAAAAATAAAATCATTGTTTAGCTTTAGTTCTTTAGCTGTTCCTTTAGATTTTCAATATAGATATGATGTGTTAAAAGATTTAATAGATACCTATAATGAAATAAAGGAGCTACTACTTCATATTAATGTAAATTGTTGTCCAAGTATAGGAGCATTTCCTAAACATATTATGCTAGGTAAACTAAAAAAAACTACAGCATATCCGGAGTTACGCCACCGTTTTTATAAATCAACTATTATAGGTAATGAAAATGAAAATCTTCAAAAAGTAGCGCTTTTAATAAATAGAGCAATTGCTATTGCTAATAGTTATATAGGGAAAGAAAAATCAGGAGAAATTGTAATTACTCCATCTCAAGCTCATACTTTTTTAAGTGACAAAGCTGTTCCTTTTTATTACAATGTCTCTTCAGATTTTTTAAAGAAATGGGATTTCAATAAAACAAAGAATTACAGGGAAAATCAAAATTTAAGCTATCATAAAAGTAAGTTGTCTTCAGCCTTAGCTATTCAAAAACCATTATCATACAATATAGATAAAAATGATTTTTACAGAATTGAAGGGCATCAAGGTAAAATGTATCGAGAGGCATTAGAAAAAATACTAAAACTTAAAAAAGATAATGGATTAAGTTTTGATGTTAAAACACTTTCAATTAATGCTACCGAACAAAATATTAATATTAATAAATACGAATGTGAGTTTGAAGATTTGAAAATGCTTTTGAATGCATGGAGAACAGAACAGAATTGTATTTTATCAGAAGTAAGCAAAACATTTTCAGCATTCAAATTAACAGACCCTAAAGTTAATTCAGAGGTAGATAAAGTTATTTCTAGAAAAAACAAAGGTGATTTTCTTGACAAGGAAATAATGGCTGATTCTGATCTAATGGATCGTACAGAAAGGTTCTCAAGAGAGTTAGATTTTAAAGAAGAAGTTAAACACCAATATGATACTAGTGTAAAAGAATATGAACTTTTTTTAGAAGAAGAAAATATAATTAAAAAGAGTTTGACTAAAGATAAAAACTCTCTTGGTTTTTTGATAGAACAAGTATTTGATAAAAATAAAAAAGGATCAGCAAGTGATATTATTGTAGCGTTAAATAAAGAAACTGAAGCTATTCGAGATAAAGAACTATGGAAAAAAGAACCAGAATTAAGCGATTTCATTTTAAAAGACGTTACTGAAACACTGGTGCACGCTTATGTTTTAGATACTAAAGTACCACTAAATATACGGGATATTGATACTAATGTTTTAGTGAATTATAAATTAACAATTGAAGAGTTATGTAAACAGGTAAAAACATTACAAGCAAAATATAATAGTACATCTTTAAAGCTAACAATTAAACAAATATTGGGTTTATTAATAAATCAATTGTCAATAGTTTGCTGTTCAGGAAAAAAATTAGAAACACTACTTGTAGAAATAGATAATAGAAAAAAGAAAATTTTAAAGAAAATACAACTTTCTGAATTTGTAAAACAACATCCAGGGTTAGAGCATAAAGCAGGTGTTATACCTGGAGGAACTTTTGTAATGGTGTATGTAACAGAAAATGCTGCTGATAAAAACACATTTGATGATGTAGTATTAAATATTGTATTTAGAAAACAACCTATTGATATAGGAAAAGAATTAGAAGAATTTCCAAAAAAAGGAAAAAAAGTATTAGGTAACACTGAAATTTTATATAAAAACGGGGGAGTAATTAATTTATGGAGTAAAAATTCAAGTGTAGAATTTTCGTTTGTAGATCGTAACTTTTTTGACTTTAAAAAAGAACGTTTTTTAGATAGAGATGTCGTTTTAGTAGGGAAAACACTTCCTGAAACGGTTAGCAATTTTTCAACTTTTTTAAATAGAACATGGTCTAGAGCAGGTTTATCTAAAATTCTTAAGGCTGAAGAAACTTTAATGTTCAAAGACGGTTCTGTAGGAATGCAAATTTCAATTAAAGATCATTTAGTACCTAAAGATGAATACTTTTTTCAAATGTATAATCCAGCAGTTTTAGGGAATAATAAAAGGTTGTTTTTTGATGAAAATCAAGTGATTATTGATAACGCAACATTGAAAAATACTGTAGTAGCAGATTTTTCTTTGCCTTACATGTGTTGTTCAGATTGCGCTCCGGTAAATTTTGTGATACCTAAAGAACCAGCATTTTTAAGTCTTCCTGTAAAAAGTGTTTGTTTGAAAAAAGATACTGAAGTAGTTCCTTTAGAGTTTTTAGTAAGGCCAATTGATGGAGAAGTGAAAGCAATACTACCTAAAGATATTCAATCTGGTGTTTTTAAAGATCCAAATGATAATAAGTATAAAATTGATGTTACTAAAATAGCTAAAAGTGCATTAGCTAAACCCATCAAGTTTACGGTAAATGATGAACCTACAGATTGTGAATTAATAGTATACCCAGAATTAGAACTGTTTGTTGGTGTAGAAGAACCTATTGAGTATAATAAAGAGAAAACATTAGCAAGAGTTACTTATGTTTTAGAATGGAAAGATACTGAGTTTGTAAATGAAGATTTTTTTAATTCAATTGTTTTCAATTGGGATTTTATGGGGAATGGAACAAAAGTAAAACGCTCTCCTGTAAATAATAGAGTTATTGAAAATTATAAACTACCAATAAGTGAATTGTCTAATGAAATTAATCCGGTATTAGAGATTTCATTAGGGCCATGTCAAAAAAGTATTCCAATAAAAACGATAGTTTTTGACACATTTACTCCTTCTGAATTAGCTATTCAGCCTTCTTATTGTTTAGATTCTAAGGTTGAAAAAATAGCTAGAATTAAATTTTCTAATGTTAAAGGAGGCATAACACTTCTAGGAGATGATATCAAGGGATTAAAAATTGAGGGTGAAGAGTTAGTGATAGATGTGGCTGTATTTAGAGCGCTTGAACAAACTATAGAGTTTTTAGAAGATGGACAATCAACCAATGCAAGAATTGTAATTCATGAAGTAAAACAAATTTCAATTTTAGAAAGAAAAGAGTCAAGATTTATTTGGAAAAACGGACAATTGTTTTACGAAGCTGCTTTTGAAGGAGTGTTACCTGATGGTGTTAAACCAGTAGGTTTAAAGTATGGATGGAATGTTAATGGTGTAAAAACTAGTAATGAGTTGTTTAATCCACAGTTGTTAATTAAAGAGGGAGCAGAAAATGTATTTACAATATCATTAACCATTACTGATAATAATGGTTGCTCATCAAGTGCTGATCTTATTAAAAGTGTTTCATTTCCAAATTTCACAGTCACATTACCTGATGTAACATATTGTTTAAACGACAACACTCCTTACAAAGTAACTGTTGAGCCTGATTATGAAGGGGTACAGCTTTCAGGAGGAAATGTGAAGTTTAATAATGATAATAAGATGTGGGAGTTCATTCCTGCTAATTCAGGAATAACAAAATCAGGAGTAGTGACTATTAATATTATTGGAGCTTTTGCTTCAGGAACAGCTAATTTAATAGCAGCGCCTAAAGCTAATTTCACTCACAGTTTTGATGAAACTACCAAGAAGTTATCATTAACAAATAGCTCTGAAAAAGCAGATGAATATGTATGGACTATCAATGGAGATAAGAGAGATCCTCAAACTAAAAGAGTAACCATAACTGAAGATTTAAACAATTTTAATGGAGATACGATTGAAGTATCATTGACTGTGTTTAGCAAATGTGATGAGAATACTAAATCAGAGACTATTGAAATTAGAAACCCAAAAGAAAAGACATGTGAGGATAAAATTAAAAGTATTTTAATTCAAGAACAAAATACCTTTAAAGAGGAAGATAAATTAATTGAGTTAGATGATTTAGAAATAAAAAGAATAGTTGATAATGTAATAATACCAACTAAAGGTTTATATGGTTTGGTATTAGATGAACTATCTGCTTATTTAAATGGCTCAAAGAATTCAATTTTAGAAAAGAAGTTTTTAATTTTATTAGATAATACTTCTGCACTATTAAATAAAGATAAAAGTAGTAATGTTCTTAAAAAATATTATAGAAGCCAAGTAAAATTATTTATGAGTATACTTCATTGTCAAGAAGTAAAGACTTTAGAAGATGCTGAGAAAAATATAAGTACTAGGTTGAAAAATATATTGGATACTATTGATACAGATTTAAGTGGCTTTAAAGAATCTGGAATTAAGTTAGATATAAATGACGTGTTACCAGAAATAGTTTCTTTAAAAACATTTTTAGAAAACTGTGCTGAAATCAATAAATCGGAAAGTTTAAAGGATTTTATAACCAAGAATTTAATAACTAAGCTATGATTGCGAAAACTGAACATAGCATAGAAAAAGTTTTTGTTGAGGTAAACACAAAAAGTAAAAAAGTAGCGAATGAATATAAAAATTCAATGGAAGCTTTTTTACAGGAAGAAGTTTTTCCTCTAATCAATGAATATTTTAATTCGTTAGAAGTTGAATCAAATTCGGAAATGATTATTCAACAAATATCGAAATTGGCTATTGAAGTTAACGTGTCAAAAAGAAATAAATCATTAAGTTTTAAAAACACAAAACAACAAATAAGACAACAGTTTTTAGAAAAATTAGAGGCAGTTTTAAATAAACCTGAGATGAATGAATTGGAAATTAATTCAGTAACTGTTTCGAAATCTAAAGTAAATACATTCTTTTATTTTTTAGAGAATGGTACTTTTCCTTGGTGGAATAATAATAAAGAAGAAGATTTTTTTTCTAAAAAAATATTATTTCAAATTACCGAAAACGAAAATTTTCAAATTAAGTTCTTAAAAGCTATTCAAAATGAAAAAGTAAAAAAACGATTAATCAATCAATTTTTTGATAATGAACTTTGTTTGTTATTTCTAGGGATTTTAAATAAACCAAAAGGATTAAATGAGGTTTTATCTTTTATTTCTAAAGCAAAAATAATATCAGAAGAGAAGAGAAGAGGTATATGGTTTTATGTTGTGGAAGCAGTATTGGTAAAAGATTTTTTGAAGGTAGTTAAAGCAATTGAAAAAAATGATATTCAATTAAAAGATAAAAAACAACTGAATAAAATAGGGATTGATTTAAATGAAAAGCATACGGAATTACAAGGTGGATTTAATATAACTAGAGATGACTTAGATAAGAAGAGTAATTTAAAATATGTTTTAGAGTTTTTTTATGCAGCCTTGCCAGAATTAAAAGAGAATAAAGAAAGTGAAAAAGAAGATTTTGTTAACTCTAGTAGAGATAAGTTAAATAAAAAACACACTAAAGAACAAATATTTAAAAAAGGAGAAGAGACAATAAAAATAAATGATGCAGAGAGAGAGAAAGAGACTTTTTTTAAAAACAGGGAGAATTCATTGTTTCAAGAAAAGGGAAGTTTTTTATCTGAAAAGCAACAAGAGTTAGTTTTAAAAACAAAAAAAAACAAAGAGAATTTAAAAGTAGAAGGGCTTCAAAAAGTAAAAGAATCAACTAAAGAAGAGTTCAATAGAGCAAATGATAATTTGAAGATAGAAGAGATCAATCATAGTACTAATAGAAAACAAAGTTTAGAACCTGAAGTTTCGTCAACAGAAGGTATAAATAAAGAACTTCTTTTTGAGAAAGAGAATGTGAAAATTAAGAAGGAAAATAAGGTTGATGTGGTTGATCAAAAAACTAATACAATAACAAATAAATTAAACGTAGATAAATCTTCTGAAAAAAAAATAGCTAAAACACATAAAAAAGAACAAAAGGAGAAACTAAAGAATAAAACAGAAAACAGGAAAGAAAATGAATATTCTAAAACAGTTAGAAAAGTTGAGAATAAGATAGAAAAGAAAGAGGATGAAATTCTAGAAAATAGAAAGAGAATTATTCATGACAGATTGTATTCTAATAATTTTAAGAAAACTGAAAGAAAGTTTGAATTAGATGAAAACAAAAATGTAAAGAAGAATGAAGAAAGTGAATTAATAGTTCAAGAGAGAATTAACATTCAAGAGTCGTTTGATGAATTAAATAATCAAATAGTAAAAAATGAAACAGGAGTTGTTAATCAAGCAAAATCATATTTTGTAGAAAATGCAGGATTAATTTTAATACATCCATTTTTAAAGCAGTTTTTTAATTCATGTAATTTTTTAAATGCTGAGAATAAGATAATAAAACCAATTCAAGCAGTTCACTTGTTACATTAT